>JANJTH010000788.1 GCA_024711205.1 Planctomycetota bacterium
GCGCGCCCGCCCGCGAGGACCTCGCCGCGCCAGGTCGCCGCGAGCGGCGCGAGCGGCGCGGCCGGCGCGGCCGGACGCCCGGCCTCGGGCTGCGGGGCCGTCGCCTCCGCGGCCTGGCGTCGACCGCGCGGGCCTCGCGCCGTCGGCTGGGAGGGGCCCGCCACCGCCGGCGCCGCCCCGGCCTCGGGCCCCCGATCGCGCCGCCCGGCCGCGTCGTCGTCGGTCACGCCGAGCGCCGCCCAGGCGAGCGCCACGAGGGCGCTCGCCACGACCCCCGCGGCCCCGCCTCGGACCCGCGCCCGCCGGACGCGGGCCGTCCGATTCCGCACGCCCCCGGCGCTGATCGCCCGATTTCGCACCATGCCTGAAGCATGGCGCGGCCGCTGGATCCGCGCCAGGGCTTGCATTGGACGCGGGCCCTCGCCACCCTCGAAGGAGCGATTTCGGACATAGCGACCGATATGGAACCCGAGCCTCGTGAGGCGATCGTGAGTCACGCGTGCGCGAGCACGACCCGGCGATCGCGCGGAGCCTGCACCCGGCCCCGCGGCGGCGCGCGCGGGCCCGGCCCGGGCGCGCTGCTCCTCGCCGTGGCCGGGCTCGCGCTCGCGGGCGGGCCCGCGCGCGCGCAGGCCGACGAGGCGCTGTTCATTCACGGCCCCGGGCAGCCGCCCATGGGGTTCGTGCAGTCGGGGGACCAGGCGCTCGTGGACCGCCTCGCCGGACTCGGCTTCGTCGTCACCGTGCGCCAGGACACGACGGTCACCCCCGCCGACGCCGCGGGCAAGGCCCTGATCGTGATCTCCGAGACCGTGGCCTCGGGCAGCGTGGTCACGAGCCTGGGCGGCCAGGCCGCCCTCCGCGCGCTCCCGAGCCCGATCCTGTGCTTCGAGCCCTACCTCTACGACGACCTGGGCATGACGGGGACCGCGCAGTCCGGGACGACGCCGGCCCCGGTCCCCGACAACGGCGGGATCAACAACGGCGAGCACGGCAACCTGCCGGCGCACGACCGCGTGCTCGTCGTCGACGCCACCCACCCGCTCGCCGCCGGCCTCGGCCCGAACGGGGCCGTCGTGCAGGTGGCCGCGCAGCCGGTCCAGATGGGCTTCGGCGTGCCGAACGGCAACGCGCAGGTCGTGTTCCGGCTCGACCCCGCGCACCCCTGGCCCCAGAACGAGGCGCCGAACGTGCCCCTCGCGCAGCGCGCGTGCCTGTTCGTCTACGAGCCGGGCGCCGTGCTCGTGAGCGGAGGGCCCGCGGCCGGGCGCCGGGTCGGCTTCTTCGCGCGCCACGCGGCCGCCCTGAGCCTCACGGCCGGCTGGAGCGTGTTCGAGGCGTCGGCCCAGCACGCCGCGGGCACGAAGACGATCCGGGGCGGGAGCGCGTGGTCGAGCCCCTCCGCCTGGACGCCGCCCGGGTTGCCCGCCGCCGGGGACGCCGTGCTCGTGACCGGCGGCGGGACGGTCGCCTTCGACGTCGCGAGCGCGAGCGTGCGCTCCCTGACGGTCAACGCGAGCACGACCCTGGGGCTCGGGGGCGGCGCGCTCACGGTCGCGCAGGAGGCGGCCGTCGGCCCCGGCGCCGTCGCGATCTCCGGCGCGGGCGCCCTCGCCGTCGGCGGCGCCGCCGTCGTGCGGGGGCAGGGGACGCTCTCGCTCGGCGGCGGGACCCTCTCGGTCGCCGGGGCCGTGACCGTGCAGCCCCAGGGCGCGCTCACGGTCTCGGGCGGGAGCGCGACCGTGTCGGGCGCCCTGGCCGTGCAGGGGCAGGGCTCGCTCGCGCTCGGCGGCGGGGCCGTGAGCGCGACCGGCGCCGTCACCGTGCAGGCTCAGGGCCTCCTCGCCTTCACTTCGGGCGCGCTCCGCCTGGGCACGGCGCCCTGCCAGATCGCGGGGACGCTCCGCGCCGAGGGCGGCGGGCGGATCGAGCGGGCCGGCGCGGGCGAGATCGACGTCCGGGTCACGAGCGGCGGCCGCGTCGAGCTCGACGGGCTGACCTTCCGCGGGGGTGACACGGAGGGCCTCCACGTGCAGGCGGGGGCCTCGATCGCCTGGCTGCGCCGCTGCCGGTTCGAGCAGGTCGGCGCGAACGCGGCCGCGCGCCACCTCACGATCGAGCAGGCGAGCCTCGACCTCGCGGCGCCGGGGCTCCACTTCGAGGGGCCGCTCACGGGCAACCGCAGGAACGTTCACCTGCGCGACACGAACGGCGGGAACGACGTCCGGCTCGACACGGAGGACCGCGGCCCCGCCGTCTCGGGCGCCGGCGCCGGCGCGGCCCGCCACACGCTCCAGAACGGCGCCTGGATCAACTGGTGCTGGGCGACCCCCGAAGGAGCGGCCGGGCGCCGCGTCGGCTACCCGTGCGTCGCGTGGGACCTCGACACGTTCGCGACGTACGCCACCTACGTGCCCATGCGGGACGTCGAGGGCCCGGGCACCGTCGACCGGATCCACGTGTTCGACCCCGACGGCGCGGGCGTGCAGGCGCCCTACTGGTTCGACGTGCCGCAGGCCTGGGGCGACCTCGTGGACGCGCCGTGGTGGGACACCGTCGGCGGCCAGCACGTGCTGTGGGCCACGACCACGGGCGGCCGGCTCGTGCGCTGGACGGACCCCGGCGCGGGCGCGGGCGCGCTCGCGCCCGACGCGGGCTACCCGCTCACGGCGGGGACGATCACGGCGTTCACGTCGGCGCCGATCACGGACGCGAGCAAGACGCTCGTCCACGCGGTCGGGCGGCAGGGGGCCAACGGCCCGCGCTTCTACGCGGTCGACGTCGCGACGGGGACGCTCGCCTGGCAGCTCACGCTCGGGGCCGCGCTCTCGACCCAGCTCGCGGTCGGGCTCCAGGACGGGGTCGTCAAGGCGTTCGTGGGCAGCGCGCCGAGCGGGGGGCGCGGCAACGTCTACCGCGTGAACACGCAGGCGCGCCTCGTCGAGGCGACGAACCGGAGCCTGTTCGGCCAGGTCCGCGCCTGCCCGTTCCCGATCGAGGGGATCGGCCTGTTCGTGGGGGACTCCACCGGCCGCGTCGTGCGGGTCGACCAGGCCTCGCCGACCATGGCCGCCGCGAGCGGCTGGCCGGTGCGCCCGCGCGGCGACGCGCTCGAGGGCGGCGTGTTCCTCGAATTCTGGGTCGCCGACCCCTGGGTCTACTGGGGGAGCACGGCCGGCTACGTGTTCGCCTACCGGGTCGCCGACGCGGCCTCGCAGTGGGGCACGAACGTGCGCCCGGCGGGGAACGTCGCGATCCGCACGGCCCCGCTCCCCGACGGGGCCGCGCTGTGGTTCACGAACACGGGCGGCCGGCTCATGGCCGTCTCGCGGGCGAACCCGGGCGGCGCGCTGCTCGCCGACTACCGGTTCGGGCCGGCGGGGACGGACGCCTGCCCGCTCGGCGACCCGGCCCAGGAGCACTCGGTCGGCCGGGTCCTCGTCACGACCGACAACGGAAAGTTCCGGGTCGTCGATCGGCTACCGTGACGCTCGCCGGGCCCGGCCGACGCCGGGCCGCGGAGGGGGGCCAGGCGTGGTGCCGTTGCCGAGGACCCGGACGGGCGCGGGCCCGCTGCTCGTGGGCATGGTCCACCTGGGCGCGTTGCCCGGGCAGGAGGGCTTCGCCGGGTGGCCCGCGCTGCTCGAGCGCGCGGCCGACGACGCGCGCGCGCTCGAGTCGGCCGGGTTCGACGCGCTCGTGGTCGAGAACTGGCGCGACGAGTCGCCGGGCCCGTTCGTCGGGCCCGAGGTCGTGGCGGCCTTCGGGCGCGCGCTCGCCCACGTGCGCGCCGCGAGCGGGCTGCCGCTCGGCGTGAACGTGCTCCCGAACGACTACCGGGCGGCCTTCGGGCTCGCCGCCGCCTGGGACCTCGCGTTCGTGTGGCTCGACGTGCTCGTCGACCGCGTGCGCACCGACTACGCCGTCTCGCGGGCCGCGCCGTTCGAGGTCGCGGTCGACCGCGACGACCTCGCGCGCTGGCGCGAGCGCCTGGGCGCGCGCGGGGTCGGCCTGTGGGCGAGCGTGCACCCCAAGCACTACCGCCTGCTCGACGAGCGGTCGCTCGAGGCCTCGGTCGCGCTCGCGCCCGCCTGGGGCGCCGACGCCGTCGTCGTGACGGGCGCCGCCACGGGCTCGGCGCCGGACCCGGCCCGCGTCGCGCGGGCCGCGGCGGCGGCGCGG
>JANJTH010000172.1 GCA_024711205.1 Planctomycetota bacterium
GCGCGCGCGGCTGGCGGTCCGGGGCGGGCCGAGGTCGGTCGTCGCGGCGACGGCGCGCGGCGGGAGGGGGGCGGCTGGCGCGCGCGCTCGAAGCGCGGCGAGCGCGCGCGGCGCGCCGAGGCCGAGCAGGACGAGGACCGCCGCGAGCGTGAGGCCCGAGGCGGGCGTCGCGTCGACCCACGCGTGGAGCCGCGCGACCGCGGGGAAGACCCGCCGGCCGTAGGCGGCCTCGACCGCGTCGGGCGCGGCCGCGGCGAGCGCGAGGAGCCCAGCGTGGAGCGGCAGCGCGAGCGCGAGGGCCGCCGCCGCGCGCGCGGCCCGGCCCTGGGGCCCCACGGTCGGCGCGCCGGCCGCGGGCGCGCCGGCCTGCGCCTGTGCGGGTGGCGCCGGCGCCACGCCCGTACCGTCGGGGGAAGCCGCGCACCCCGAGCCGTCAGCCTGGGCCCCGGGCGGCGCCCCGCCGGGCTCGCCGGTCAGCGGGGCCGCTGGCCCGTGTCGCCGCGCGAGGCGGGCCGCCGGGCCAGGAACGTCGCGAGCACCCGCTCGAACGCGGTCACGTTCTCGAAGCGGTCGCGGGGGTCCTTCTCGAGCGACTTCATCACGGCGTCCGCGATCGGCGGCGGCACGTCCCCGCGGTGCTCGCGGATCGGCCGCGGCGGCTCGTGCGCGTGCAGGTTCAGGTAGCCGAGCGACGTCTTCGACTCGAACGGCATCTTCCCGGTGAGCATCTCGTAGAGCACGAGCCCGGCCGCGTACTGGTCGGCCGCCTCGGTCACGTCGGCGCCGCGCGCCTGCTCGGGCGACGCGTAGCGCGGCGTGCCCAGGTAGCCCGCCGTCGCCGACTGCCCGGCGTCGTCGAACACGCGCGCGAGCCCGAAGTCGAGGACCTTCGCCTGCATGCCGGCGCCCACGAGCACGTTCGCGGGCTTCAGGTCGCGGTGGATGATCCCCTTCTTGTGGGCGGCCCCGAGCGCGCTCAGGATCCCGGCCGCGATCCGCGCCGCGCGCGGGACCGGGAACGGCGCCTCGTCGGCGATCAGCTTGCGCAGGGTCGGGCCCTTCACGAACTCGAGCGCGAGGTAGTGGAGGCCCTCGATCTCGCCCGCGTCGTAGATCTCGATCAGGTGCGGGTGCTTGAGCCCCGCGACCGCGCGCCCCTCGCGGATGAACCGCCGCGGCGACTCGCCCATGGCGAGCCCGGGCTTGAGCACCTTCACGGCGGCCTCGCGGCCGAGCGTCTGGTGCCGCGCCTCGAACACCCACGCGAAGGACCCCTCGCCGATGTAGCGCAGGAGCTCGTAGCTGCCGAGCTGGGTCCCGAGCAGCTCGTTCGGGGTCACGACGCGCGAGCTGCCGGGCGCCACGGACGGGGCGGGCGGCGGCGTCGGGCGAGCCGCCGGCTGGCTGGCCTGCGAGCCGGGCCCCGGCCGGCGGGCGTCGACACGGCCCTTGCGCTCGTTGAGGTCCATGGGAGCGAACTCCTTGCCGTCGAGTCGGGACAGGACGCCGAGGGCCCGCTCGTGGTCCCCGATCGCCTCCAGCGCCTCAGCATACGCGAGCACGGGCGCGACTTCCTCCGGGAAGTGCACGACCTCGGGCACCCCGCGCGCCAGGGCGGCGGCGGCCTCCGCGTGGCGGCCCAGGTCGTGGAGCGCCAGCCCGAGCACGAGCCGGGAGTCGCCGTAGCTGGGGTCGTCCTCGCGCACGGGGTCGAGCAGGCGGACGACCTCCTCCGGGCGCGCCAGCGCCCGGAGCACGGCGGCGGCCTCGACGAGCCGGCCGCTGCGCTCGAGGAGGCTGGCCTGGAGCGGCAGGTCCCCGGCGCTCGAGGCCGACGCGGCGGCGGCCTCGAGCTCGCCCAGGCGCGCGTAGAGCGACGCCGCGCGCGCGTGCTCCCCGGCCTCGTCCCACAGGCCCGCGGCCGCGTCGAGCTGGCCCCCCTGCTCGGCGGCCGCCGCGGCCTCGGCGGGGAGGCCGGCCTCGACGAACAGGCGCATGGCCCGCGAGTGATCGCCGAGCCGGCGGCTGAGCTCGGCCGCCTCGCGCGCGCGGCCGGCGCGGACCCACAGCGCGACCGCCGCGGGGTCCGCGAGCCGGTCGAGGGCGCGGGCCGCGAGCGCGAGCCGCTCCGCCTGCTCCGGCGAGAGCGGGCCCTCGGCCGGGACCAGGGCCAGCAGGCAGCGCGCGACCCCGCGCGCGTCGCCGAGCCGCTCGTGGAGCGCGCCCGCCTCGTCGTGCTCGCCGGCCTTCTCGAGCCAGAGGGCCGCCGCGGGCTCGTCGCCCGCGCGCTGGCGGAGCGCCGCGATCCGCCGGGCGAGGCGCGGGCGCGCCTCCTCGAGCAGGCCGCGCTTCCCCGTGTGGTGCCAGTAGTCGCGGCCGTCGCTGCCGACGTAGCCCGCCTCGAGCGCGCGCGCCGCGTCGGCCCAGCGCTGGCTCGCCTCGAGCAGGTCGGCCGCCTCGAAGCGGCGCCCCGCCTCGAGGAGCGCGGCGACGGCCCCCTCGAGCTCGCCCCTCGC
>JANJTH010000825.1 GCA_024711205.1 Planctomycetota bacterium
TCCGCGCCCCTCGGCCCGGGCCCGGACCCGCTCGAGGGCGGCCCGCACGCGGCGGAGGTCCGGCGCCTCGAGCGCGACGACCTGCCCGGGGTCCGGCGCCCCCGGCGGCGGGACGAGGCGCCAGCGCAGGCGGCGCGCCCCGTCCACGCGGAGGTCCCGCCCGGCCGGGACCCCGCCCAGCACGACGCCCACGGCGTCGAGCCCGCCGCCCCGGCGCGAGGCGTGGCGCGCGCGGAGCGCCGGCGGCGGCGCGTAGCTGACGTTCGACGAGCCCATGTCCGGTTCCCGCGGCGCCGCGCGCCGCTCCGACCGACCCGGAGGGGGCCGGGACCTGGCCGCGTGCGGCCACGGAGCCAGCCCCCTCGGGTCGTCCCCCCCGGACGGAGCCGCGGCGCCGGCCTTTCACGGCGCGGCCCCGCGCCACGCCGCGCAGCGCGTCACGGGCCTCGGCGGGCCCCCGCGTCGTGGACACTCACGGGCCGAAGAGGCCGAGCGCCTGCTCGCTGGCCGCAGGAGGAGCGCCACGCCCATGCACGACCGCGGGAACGGGAAGGAGCGCCCGATTCGGGGCTCCTGCCCCCCTGAACGGCGACCCCGCGCCTACCGGACGATCCCGGCCCGCCGCAGGGCGTCGAGCACGAGCTCCTCGACGGGGACGTCGGTCGGCGCGAGCACGTAGCCCGCCCCCTGGACCGCGCACGCGCGGCGCGCCCCCTCGAGGAACCGCGCGAGCGCCGCCTGGTAGGCGGCGACCCCGGCCTGGTCGAGCACGACGCCCTGGACCTCGCCGGTCTCGGCGTCCTCGAGGTCGACGTCGGCGCCGACCTCCGGCTCGAGCTCGTCGCGCGCGAGGACGTGCACGACGTGGACCTCGTGGCCGCCGTGGCGGAGCCGCGCGAGCGGGCGCTCGAGCCCGGCCGGGTCGAGCAGGTCCGAGAGCAGCAGCACGACGCCCGTGGGCGGGCGCCGGGCGACGAACGCGCGCGCGGCGTCGTCGAGCGACGTGACGCCCTCCGCCTCGCCCCGCGCCGCGAGGCCCGCGAGGAGCCGGTGGAGCGCCGCCCGCCCGCGGAGCGGGCCGAGCGGGGGGTCGTCCTCGCCGCCCGCGAACAGGCGGACCGTGACCCGGTCGCCCTGCGCGAGCCCGACCCACGCCAGCGCGGCGGCGAGCCGGCGGGCGTGGACGTCCTTGGGCGGGGCCCCGGTCGCCATCGACGCGCTCCGGTCGAGGAGCACGTGGAGGCTCAGGTCCTGCTCCTCGACGTAGAGCCGCACGAGCAGGCTCTCGAGCCGCGCGTAGGCCCACCAGTCGATCCGGCGCGGGTCGTCGCCGGGCACGTAGCCGCGCGTGTCCGCGAACTCGACCGCGCCCCCGTGGCGACGCCCGCGCCGCTCGCCCTGCCCGAGCCCGCGAAGCGCGCGCCGCGCGTAGACGGCGACCCGCTCGAGCCGGCGCAGGAACGCGGGCTCGAACAGCGGGTCGGCCGTGAGGTCGCCGGGCCCGCCCCCGGGGGTCACGGGGCCCCGTCGTCGAGGGTCCCCCGCTCCAGCTCGTACTTCTTGACCTTGTAGCGGATCGCCCGGAACGAGATCCCGAGCAGCTTGGCCGCGTTCGTGAGGTGCCCGCCGGTCTGCTCGAGCGCGGCCACGAGGTAGCGCCGCTCGAGGTCGGCGAGCAGCTCCTCGAGCGCGACCCCCTCGGGCGGGAGCACGACCGCGCCGAGCGCGGGCCGCGGGCCCGACGCCGCCCGCGACGCGCCCGGCAGCCCGAGCTGCGGGACCTCGATCGTCTCGCCGGTCGTGAGCGTGACCGCGCGCTGGATCGTGTTCTCGAGCTCGCGCACGTTCCCCGGCCAGGCGTGCGCCTCGAGCGCCGCCCGGGCCTGCGGCGAGATCCCCGTGATCGACTTGCCCTGCTTGCGCGTGTACTTCGCGATGAAGTGGGCCGCGAGGAGCGGGATGTCGCGCCTGCGCTCGCGCAGGGGCGGGATCCGCAGCGTCATGACGTTGATCCGGTAGAAGAGGTCGGCCCGGAACCGCCCCGCCGCGGCCTCCGCCTCGAGGTCCTTGTTCGTCGCGCACACGAAGCGCACGTCGATCCGCCGCGGCGTCGTCGCGCCGACCGGCAGGACCCGCCGGTCCTCGAGCAGGCGCAGGAGCTTGACCTGGAGCGCGTGCGACAGCTCGCCGATCTCGTCCAGGAAGAAGGTCCCCTTGTCGCACACCTCGACGAGGCCTTTCTTGTCCTGGTAGGCGCCCGAGAAGGCCCCGCGCACGTGCCCGAACAGTTCGCTCTCGAGGAGCGTCTCGGAGAACGCCCCGCAGTTCACCGAGAGGAAGGGCCCCTCGGCCCGCGGCGACGTGTAGTGGAGCGCGCGCGCGAGCAGCTCCTTGCCCGTGCCGCTCTCGCCGGTCACGAGCACGGTCGCGTCGGTGGGCGCGGCGAGCTCGAGCACGTCGAGCACCTCGCGCATGCCCGGCGAGTTGCCGAGGATCTCGCTCGCCGCCTCGCGCCGCTCGCCCTTGTCGAGCCGGGCGCGCTGCGCGAGCGCGCGGGCGACGACCTCGCGGACCTGGTCGTTGTCGTCGAACGGCTTCTTGAGGAAGTCGAACGCGCCGAGCCGCATGGCCTCGACCGCGTTGTCCCAGGTCGAGTAGGCCGTCATGACGATCACGGGCGCCTGCGGCGCGAGCGCCTTGAGGCGGCGCAGCACGTCGAGCCCGTCGTCGGCCCCGAGCCGAAGGTCGAGCAGCGTCAGGTCCGGCGCGCGCGCGCGCGCGCGCTCGAGCGCCTCGGCCGCCGACGCGGCCGTCTCGACCTGGTGGCCGGAGCGCTGGAGGATGATCTCGAGGATCTCGAGGAGCGACTGCTCGTCGTCGACGATGAGGATGCGGGCCACGGGCGGATTCTACTGCTTGCGCGGGAGGGCGCGGCGTGAGGGGCCGGCCCTTCGAGAGCGCCTGGACCGGGAGGAGCGCGGTTCAGGTGGGGGCCGAGGAGCTCGGGGTCGGGGGCGCCGGGGCCGGCAGGCCGCCCCGGCCCGCGAGCGCGGCGATCAGGGCCTCGCAGGGGCCCTGGCGGCCGGTCCGGGCCCAGAGCGCGCACAGCGCGAGCTGGACCGCGCCGGCCGCGAGCGCGAGGGCCCACACCTCGGCGCGGGTCCAGCGGGCCATCTGCGCGAGCCCGAGCGGCGGCCCGTAGAACACGGCCACGCCGAGGGCGGTCTGGGCCAGGTAGGCCGTGAGCGCGACGCGCCCGACGGCCGCGCCCCAGCCGAGCGGCGCGCGCCCGAGGGCCGCGGGTGACCGGCCGAGCACCCAGGCCGCAGCGGCGAGCGCGAGGCCCAGGCTGCCCGCGTGGTGGACCGCCTCGAGCGCGAGCCGCGCGGCGTGGCCGTGGCCGCCGCGGACGAGCGCCGCGGTGTGGGCGAGCTCGAGGGGCAGCCCGACGGCGAGGCCGACGAGGACGACCCGGCCGAGCCAGGCGCGCCGCGCGGGGTCGAGCGCGCCCGCGCGGACCCACGCGGCCCCGAGCAGCATGAGGCCCAGGAGCTGCCCCGCGAACAGGAACACGAGCCCGAACCACATCTGGCCCCACAGCGCGAGGCGCGCCTCGAACCGCGCGCCCGGGTCCGCCCCCGCGAGCGCGGCGACCTCGCGCGCGGCGTCCGACCCGGGATCGGCGAGGAGCGCCGCGAGCGGCGAGGACTCGGGCGGGGGCAGCGCGCCCGCCGGGAAGAGGGCCACGAGGCAAGCGAGGAGGAGCGCCCACAGGGTCGAGGCCGCGAGCGCGCCCGCGGCGAGCGCGAGCGGCCAGCGCCCGGGGAGCTGCGCGAGGAGGAGCGTCGCCCCGCCGAGCAGCGCATACGGGAGCAGGATGTCTCCGTGCCAGAGCAGCAGCGCGTGCGCGAGCCCGAGCGCGCCGAGCGCGGCGAGGCGGCGCGCGGCGTGGTCGAGGCCCACGCCGCGGGCGCGGGCCCGCTCGAGCTGCAGCGCGAGGCCGACCCCGAACAGGAGCGCGAAGACCGAGATGCACTTGCGGTCGATCAGGAGCAGCCACGCCGCGTGGGCGACGGCCTCGCCCGGGCCGGGGGCCGCGGTCCAGGTGTCGTGGACGACGTCCGTCGGGAGCGCGAACGTGGGCAGGTTCGCGGGCAGGAGCCCGAGGATCGCCCAGCCGCGCAGCACGTCGAGCGCCGGCTGCCGCTCCACGAGCCAGGCGGGGGGCGGCCCGGGGGCCGAGGCGACCGGCGGGAGCTCGACGAGGGCGAGGTCGACCGGCGTCGCGCCGGAGGTCGCTCCGGTGGTCGGCGCCGAGCCGGCCGGCGCCGCGCCGACCGGAGCCGCGCCGGAGGTCCGCGCCCCGGCCGGCGACTCGCTCGCGTCCGCGCACGGCGGCGCCCCGACCGGCGGCTCGCCGGCCTCCCCCGACGCGCGCACGTCGGGCGCCCCGGTGCCGTCGCCCGCGCCGCCCCAGCCCTCCGCCACGCGGGCCGGGCGGCCTACTCCTCGTCGCCCGCGCGCAGGCGCGCGAGCACCGAGAAGTCCTCGAGCGTCGTCGTGTCCTGCGTCGTCTCCTGGCCCGCCGCGACGTCGCGGAGCAGCCGGCGCATGATCTTGCCCGAGCGCGTCTTGGGCAGCGCGTCCGTGAAGCGCACGACGTCGGGCTTGGCGATCGCGCCGATCTCGTGCGCGACGTGCTGCACGAGCTGCGCGCGGAGCGCAGGCGAGGGGTCGAACCCGCGCTTGAGCGTCACGAAGGCCGCGATCCCCTGGCCCTTGAGCTCGTGGGGCATGCCGACGACGGCCGCCTCGACGACGGCGGGGTGGCTCACGAGCGCGCTCTCGACCTCCATGGTCCCCAGCCGGTGCCCGGCCACGTTGATCACGTCGTCGACGCGGCCCATGATCCAGAAGTAGCCGCGCGCGTCGCGCCGGGCGCCGTCGCCCGCGAAGTACATCCCGGGGATCCGTTTGAAGTAGGTGGTCAGGAACCGCCCGTGGTCGCCGTGGATCCCCCGCAGCATGCCGGGCCACGGGCGGCGGATCGCGAGCAGCCCGCCCGTCCCGTGCGGGAGCTCCTCGCCGCGCTCGTTGACGATCGCCGCGTCGACCCCGAAGAACGGGAGCGTGCAGGAGCCGGGGACCGTGGGCGTCGCGCCGGGGAGCGGCGTGATCATGTGCCCGCCCGTCTCGGTCTGCCACCACGTGTCGACGACCGGGCACCGCCCGCCGCCGATCACGTCGCGGTACCAGATCCAAGCGTCGGGGTTGATCGGCTCGCCGACCGTGCCGAGCACGCGCAGGCTCGAGAGGTCGTGGGCCTTCGGGTGCTCGTCGCCCCACTTGCGGAACGCGCGGATCGCGGTCGGCGCCGTGTAGAAGTGCGTGACGCGGTGCCGGGCCACGATCGCCCACAGCCGGTCCTCGGCGGGCGCGTTCGGGGCGCCCTCGTACATGAGCGTGGGCACGCGGTTCGTGAGCACGCCGTAGAGCACGTAGCTGTGCCCCGTGACCCAGCCCACGTCGGCCGTGCACCAGAACACGTGGCCCGCGTCGGGCCGGAGGTCGAACACGAGCCGCGCGGTCAGGTTCGTGTGCACCATGTAGCCGCCGGTCGTGTGCCGGATCCCCTTGGGCTTGCCGGTCGAGCCCGACGTGTAGAGGAGGAACAGGAGGTCCTCGCTCTCCATGGGCGCGCAGGGGAAGTGGGGGTCGCCCGTCGCGACGACGTCGTCCCACCACAGGTCGCGGCCCGGCTTCATGTCGACCGCGTTGGCGCAGCGGCGCAGGACGACGACCCGCTCGATCCTGTCGGTCATCGTCGTCGCCTCGTCGACGGTCGCCTTGAGCGGGACGACGTGCCCGCGCCGCCACGCCCCGTCGCAGGTCAGCACGATCCGGCTGTCGGCGTCGTCCACGCGGTCGGCGATCGCGTGCGCGGCGAAGCCGCCGAAGATCACGGAGTGCACGGCGCCGAGCCGCGCGCAGGCCAGCACGGCGATCGCGAGCTCCGGCACCATGCCCATGTAGATCGTGACGACCGAGCCCTTGTGGACGCCGAGCCGCTGGAGGGCCGAGGCGAGCTGCGCCGTCTCGCGCTGGAGCCCGGCGTAGGTGAGCCGACGGACCTCGGGCCCCCCGTCGGTCCCCGCGGCCGCGGGCTCGCCCTCCCAGATCAGCGCGACCTCCTCGCCGTGGCCGGCGGCCACGTGGCGGTCGACCGCGTTGTGGCAGAGGTTCGTGCGCGCGCCCGGGAACCAGCGCGGCTCGGGGAACCCGCCCTCGAGGACGCGCGTCCACGGCGTGAACCACTCGAGCGCCTGCGCCGCCTCGCCCCAGTAGCCCTCGGGGTCGGCGAGCGAGCGCGCGTGCTCGGCGCGGTACGCGTCGAGCGAGCCCACGTGGGCCGCGGCCGCGAAGTCCGCCGGCGGCTCGAACACGCGGTCCTCGGTGAGGATCGAGTCGATCCGGGCGCTCTGGGCGTCGTGGTCGGACATTCGGCCTCCTGACCGGGCGGCATGATACGGGGCTCTTCCGCAGCTCGCGCGCCCCCTCCGCCTCTCTTCCCTTGCCCTTGCCCTCCCTCTTCTGCCTCGAAAGGTCCGCGTAACCCGTTCCCTCTTCCCGTTCCCGTTCCCGTTCCCGTTCCCGTTCCCGCGGTCGGGCAGGGACCTACCCTGCAATCCCCGCGTGAGCGCGACCCCATCCGCGCGACCACCGAGCGCAGCCCATATTCTTCGGTTCATGGGGGCGGCTTGCCCGGCTGCGGACTCTTCCCCACTCCCCCCGCCGGTAGGATCCCCGCGTGCCCCCGCTCCTCCTCGCAGCCCCACCGGGCGACGCCCCCGCCGCCGCGCTGCTCGGCGCCGTCGCGCTCGCCTTCCTGGCCGGCTCGATCCCGTTCGGGCTGCTCGTCGGGCGCGCGCTCGGGCGCGACCTCCGGGCGCACGGGAGCGGGAACATCGGCGCGACGAACGCGCTGCGCGTGCTCGGCAAGCCGGCCGGCGTCGCCGTGCTCGCGCTCGACGCGCTCAAGGGCTGGGCGCCCACGGCGCTCCTCCCGCCCGCGCTCGCCGCGCACGGCCACGCGCCGCCGACCTGGCTGCCGCTCGCCCTCGCGCTCGCGTCCGTGCTCGGGCACGTGTTCCCACCCTGGCTCCGGTTTCGCGGCGGCAAGGGCGTCGCGACGTCGGCGGGCGCCTTCCTGGCCGTGCACCCCGCGGCCTTCGTCATGGCGCTCGGCGCGTTCGTCGCCGTCGTCGCGACGACGCGGATCGTGAGCCTCGGCAGCATCCTCGCGGCCGCGACGCTCCCCGTGTTCGCGCTCCTGTGGGACGGCCCCGCGGCCTGGGGCGAGCACCTCCTGCGCACGGTCGCGCTCGTGCTCGCGGCGGGCCTCGTGATCCTGAAGCACCGCGGCAACCTCGCGCGCCTGCGCGCCGGGAGCGAGCCGCGCCTCGGTCAGCGCGCGTCCCCGGGGACCGACGCCCAGCAGGCCGAGCCCCCGGGCCCCGCCGCGCCCTGACGCCCGCCCCCCGGCCTCGCGCCAACCTCCCCGGGGCGGGGCCCCGGGGGCGGCGGGCCGCTCAGCGCCGCAGGAAGACCTGCACCCAGTGCGGGCCCGCGGCCTGGGACACGCCGACGCCGAGGTGCGTGTAGCGCGGGTCGAGGATGTTCGCGCGGTGCCCCGACGAGCCCATCCAGGCGGTCATCACGGCCTGGGCCGTCTGCTGCCCGACCGCGATGTTCTCGCCCACGAGCGAGAACCCGCTGGCGCCCGTCATCTGGAGCCGGTTCTGCGGCGTCCAGCCCTCGGGGCTCGAGTGCGAGAAGTAGCTCCGCCCGACCATGTCCTCGGCGTGGACCTTCGCCGCCGTCGTCGCCTGCGCGTCGGCCTGGACGAGCGGGGCGACCCCGGCCGCCTGCCGCTCCTGGTTCACGAGCGAGAGCACCTGCTGCGCGAGCGCCTCCTCGCTCGAGGTGTGCTGCTTGAGCGCGCCGCCGAACTGGTTGCCGGCATACCAGAAGGGCGAGCCGACCTGGCCCGGGCTCGTGCCGCCCGAGAGCACGCTCACGTCCGAACGGCTGGCCGTCGTGCCTTGCCCGGCGGCGTTGCTCGCGACGAGCGTCACCGTGTAGGTCCCGGGCTGCTGATAGACGTGGGTCGGGTGCTGCTGCGTCGACGTGTTGCCGTCGCCGAACGTCCACAGCCACGAGGTCGGCCCGCCCGTGGACGTGTCCGTGAGCGCGAGCGAGAAGGGCGTCACGCCGCTCGGCGTGCTCGGGTTGGCCGTGAAGCTCGAGGCCGGCGGCGAGGTCGTCTGCTGGCCGGACCCCGGCGCTGGCGCGGCGCCGCCGCCCCCGCCGCCGCTCGACCCGCCGCAGCCCGCGTGGACGAGGCCCAGGGCGACCACGAGCCCCAGGCCGCCGAGCCGCTCGATCCCCGTCATGTTCGACCTCCGCCCGCCGCGCCGCAGCATAGCCTCGCCCGAAGGCCCGCGCGAACGCCCTGCGAGGAGCCGTGCGGTGCGGCGCGCGCACGGGCGCCCTCCCGAATCCCGAGGCTGGACGGGCGCTCCTGGGCGTAGTCCGCCCCGCGACGGGTCGGGTCGTCGGCCCGCGATTTGTAGCGCTGCGCGGCGCGTCCCGACCGGGTCGTGCCGAGCAGCCCGACGGGGGAGAGGTCCGCGTGCGTCCGCCGAGCCCCTGGCTTCCTCGTGGGATCGCCTCGGCGGCGCTCGCCTTCGCGCTCGGGGCGTGCGGCGGCGGCGCGGGCGGCGGCGTCGTCGCCGCGAGCACGGCGGCCCCGGTCGGGTCGACGGCCCCGGCGCCGGTGGGCGCTGGCGGGGCAGGCGCCGCCCCGACCGCGCCTGCGATCCCGGTCGCGGCGCAGCCCGGCACGACGCTCGGGCTCGACTTCACGCGCAGCCGCGGGCTCTACGACGCGCCCTTCCCCTGCGAGAGCCTGCGCCGCCAGGACGGCGGGGTCGACGTGTCGCGCCTGCCGAACCCGACGAACAAGCTGTTCGTGCGGCAGGTCCAGGACGTGCTCCACCGCGACGCGCGCGGCTTCGGGACGACCTCGGGCGTGTTCTTTCGCGCGACGGGCCCGCTCGACCCGGCGCGCCTGCCCGGGCTCCACGACACGGTGGGCGCGCAGGCGCCGGTGTTCCTCGTCGACGTCGACGCGCGGTCCCCCGACCTCGGTCGGCGCTACCCGGTGCGCGTCGCCTACGCGCCCGACGGCGGGCCGCACGGTGACGCCCACCTGCTCTCGCTCATCCCGCTCCAGGGCGTCCCGCTCCGCGAAGGCACGCTCCACGCCGCCGTCGTCCTGCGCGCGCTCGGCGACGCCGCGGGCGCGCCGCTCGGCGTCCCGCAGGCGCTGGCCGACCTCGCGAACGGCGCGGCCCCGCCCGGGCTCGTGCCGCCGGCGCTCGACCGCTACCGCGAGGCGCTCGGCGCGCTCGCCCGCCAGGGCGTCTCGCCCCACGACGTCGCGGGCCTCGCCGTGTTCGAGACCGATCGGCCGACGGCCGCGTTCGAGGCGTTCTGCGCGCACGCGCTGGCCCGCCCGCTCCCGGCCCCGCAGACCCCGCTCCGGCGCGTCGACGAGTTCCCGGGCTACGTGCTCCTCGAGTCGACGCTCCGCCTGCCGGTCTACCAGCACGGGCGCGCGCCGTTCCTGACCGACGGCGGCGGCTGGCGCACCGACGCGCAGGGCGCGCCGGCGCTCGCCGGCGAGGAGACCGCGCGGCTGCTCGTGACGATCCCGCGCGCGCCCATGCCGCCCGGCGGGTTCCCGGTGGTCGTCGTCGTGCGGACCGGCTTCGGCAACGGGCCGCGCGGCTTCGTGGACCGCGGGCGGCACCCGACGCCGGGCGGCGGCGCCCCGGCCGGGAGCGGCCCCGCGGCCGAGCTCGCGGCGGCGGGCTTCGCGGCCGTGTGCGTCGACGGCCCGCACGGCGGGCTCCGCAACGCCTCGGGCCTCGACGAGCAGGTCCTCATGTTCAACCCGGCGAACCCCGAGGCCATGCGCGACAACGTGCGCCAGTCGGCGCTCGAGGTCGTGCTCGTGGGCGCGCTGCTCGACCGGCTCGCGATCGACCCGGCCGAGTGCCCCGGCACGACGGTCCCCGCAGGGGCGCCCGTGCGGCTCGACGCGGGCACGGCCGCGCTGTTCGGGCACTCCATGGGGGCGACGATCGCGCCCCTCGCGCTCGCGCTCCAGCCGCGCTTCCGCGCCGCGATCCTGAGCGGCGCGGGCGGGAGCTGGCTCGAGAACGTGCTGCACAAGGCGACGCCCGTGGCCGTCCGCCCGGCGGCCGAGCTGATCCTGGGCTACCCCCAGCTCGGGCGACGCCTGACCGAGCACGACCCGGTCCTGAGCCTGCTCCAGTGGGCAGGCGAGGGCGCCGACCCGCCCGTGTTCGCGCGGCTCGCGACGCACGACCCACGCCACGGCGACCCGCGGCACGTCCTCATGCTCCAGGGCGTCGCAGACACGTACATCCCGCCGCCCGTCGCGAACGCGCTCAGCCTCGCCTTCGGGCTCGACCTGGCCGGCCCCTCGCTCGACGCCGTGCACCCGCTCCACCGCACGTTCAAGCCGCTCCGCGCCCTGCTCGGCCTCGCGGGCCGGCGCGAGCTCGCGCTCCCCGCCGGCGCAAACGCCCAGGGCCCGTCTCCAGGGAGGGCGCCCTTCACGGCGATCGTCTGCCAGCACCCCGAGGACGGGCTCGAGGACGGGCACGAGGTCGTGTTCCAGACCGACGCCCCGAAGCGCCAGTACCGCGCGTTCCTGCGCGACCTCGCGGCGGGCCGGGTCCCGCAGGTCCCATGAGACCGGCCTTCGACGCCGGCTCGCCCTGGCGCCCGCCGACCGGGCCGGCGACCGCGGACCGGGCGCCGGGCGGTCCCCGGGCAGACACGGACCGACCGCCGGGCGGTCCTCGAGCGGAGGCCTCGGCCCCGACCGCCCCGACCGCTCCGGCAGCTCCGACTGCCACCGCCGGCGCGGCCCTGCGTCCCGCCCGGCCGCCCACGCAGTCCGCTCCGCCCCACGGCGAGCCCACGGACCCCGGGGTCCGCTGGGCCGGCCTGCGCGCCGCGCTCGCGGGTGAGCGCCTGCCCTGCGCCCTGGTCTGGCTCCCGGCGTTCGACCGCAACCTCGAGCGCTGCCTCGCGCCCGCGCGCGCCGGCGGCAAGACGCTCCGCCTCGCGACGAAGTCCGTGCGCGCGCCGGCCCTGCTCGCCCGCGCGCTCGCGCGCGCCGGCGACGTCTGCCGGGGGCTCATGTGCTTCTCGGCGCGCGAGGCCGTCTGGCTCGCCGCCCGCGGGTTCGACGACCTCCTCGTCGCCTACCCGACCCTCGAGCCCGCGGCCCTCGACGCGCTCGCGGCCGCGGTCGCGGGCGGCGCCTCGATCCGGCTCGTCGTCGACGACGACGCGCACCTCGCGGCCCTCGCGGCCGCCGCGAGCCGCCACGGGACCACCTGCGAGGCCGTGGTCGAGCTCGACGTCGCGCTCCGCCCGCTGCCCGGCCTGCACCTGGGCGTCCGGCGCAGCCCGCTCCGCACGGCCGAGGACGTCCTCGCGCGCTGCCGCACGGCCGAGCGCCTCGGGCACGTGCGCGTGACCGGGCTCATGGCCTACGAGGCCCACGTCGCGGGCCTCCCCGACCGGAGCCCGGCCACGCCGCGCACGAACCCGGCCCGGCGCCTCCTGCGCCGGATCGCCGCCCCGCGGGCGGCCGCGCGCCGCGCGGACGTCGTCGCGCGCGTGCGCGCGGCCGGCGTCCCGCTCGCGCTCGTCAACGGCGGCGGG
>JANJTH010000835.1 GCA_024711205.1 Planctomycetota bacterium
GCGCGCCCGCGCGCCGCGGGGACGGCGGCGCGGCTGGCGACGCCGCTCGCGCAGTGGCGGCTGCCGGGCGGGCCCGGGGACCGGCCCGAGGTCCGCGCGCTCGCCGACGGGCGCGTCGCCGCGTGGCTCCACGACGGGCCCGGGCCGTGGCCGCTCGAGCCGGGGCGCGCGGTCCGCGCGGCCCGGCTCCCGCTCGACGTGGTCGCGGGCGGCGTCGTCGACCCCGCGGGCGAGGGGCTGCTCCTCGTGTCGCCGCGGCAGCCCCGGGTCCTCGCCTGGGACCCCGCCGCGCCGGAGCGCCTCCGGGAGGCGCTCCGCCTCCCGCGGGGCGTCGGGCCGGTCCGCTGCGTGGCGGCGGCGTCGGGGCGCGTCGCGGTCGGGGTCGGGGACCGGGCGCTCGTCCTCGCGCGCGACGACGGGCGCGTGCTCGTCGACGTCGGGCCCTTCCACGACGGCGCGCGCGACGTGGCGCTCGCGGAGGGTGGGCGGCTCCTCCTCGTCTGCTCCGGCACGAGCGTGACCGCCTCGGGCGCCGCGGCGCCCTTGATCCAGGCGTTCGAGGTCGAGGGCGGGGCGCGCCGCTGGCGGCTCGGGGTCGGCAACCGCGTCTCGGTCGTGGCGTCGCCGCCCGACGGGCAGGTCGCGGCGCTCGGGACGACCTCGTCCGCCCTCCTCCTCGTGGCGCTCGCGGACGGCGCGCTCCTGCGCCGCTTCGAGTCGACCGACCACGCGGCCGGCGCCCCGAACGACCTGGTCGGGGACACGGCGAACGACGGGTCCGTGCGCGGGCTCGCGTTCGTCGAGGGCGGGCAGGTCCTCCACTCGCTCGGCGGCTCGCTCGGGGTCCCCGCCGGCGACCTGCGGACCTGGTCGCTCGACGGGCGCGAGCTGCGAGCGCCCCTCCGCTGGCCCCTGGCGGGCACCTCGCTCGCGCTCGCGGCCGACGAGCGGACGCTCGTCGTCGGCCTCGAGGGCGGCGCGGTCGAGCTGTGGCACGCGCCGCGGTCCACGCCGGCGCCGCCGGAGTAGCGCGCGCGGCCCGCGCTCAGAGCCCTTGAAGAAATCCTCGGCGAAGGCCTGCGCGAAGCCGACGGCGTCGCCTGCGAGGCGGGAGCAAGTCGAGCATTCCTGGAGGGACTGTGCTCCGCACCCCGCTCCGCGGGCTTGCGACCAACGAAGCAGGCGGCGTCGACGGCGAGCGCGGCCGAGCCGGCGATTTCTTCAAGGGCGCTCAGCGCTCGGGCGGGAGGTAGGGGTTCCCCGGGTCGTCCGCGCGGGCCCGCGCGACCTCGGCCGCGAGGGCCGCGGCGCCCTCGTCGTCCTGGGGCGCCGGGACCGGCGTGAACGGGCCGTGCGGCCCGGCGCGGACGCGCCCCGGCCAGTACCGGCCCACGTACCGGAGGTGGCGGTAGCCGTGGGCGCGCGCCAGGTCCGCGTTCGGCCCCGCCCGGCGCACGTAGACCTTGGCGCCGCGCGAGACGTGGACGAGCGCCCAGTCCGCCGCGAAGCCCGGCGAGAGCTCCGGCGGCGGCGCGTGCTCGAGCGGGTGCGCCCAGTCGAGCACGAGCAGCTCGGGCGCGTGGCGCGCGACGAGGCGCGCGAAGTCGCGCGCCTCGGCCAGCGCGGCCGGGAAGAGCGGCATGCGGCCGTCCGAGTGCACGCGGTAGCCGGCCGGGGTCAGGCGGTAGACGAGGTAGCCGCCGCAGGCGTTCGTGTTGTAGAGCGGACCCGCGGGCCGGTGGGCGAGGATCCAGTCGCAGGCGCGCGCGGGGTGGACCCCGGGGTGCGCGCCGCCGGGCCAGCGCCCGGCCGCCAGCCCGGTCCGGACCTCCCGGGCCACGCCGAGCGCCGCCGGCACGACGAGGAGCGCGCAGGTGAGGGCGAGGACGGCGCGGCCGCGGGCGCGCGCGGCCCGGGCGAGGGTCGGCGCCAGCGCGAAGGCCAGGGCGTTCACGGCCAGGGGCAGCTCACGGCCGACCCCCAGGCCCAGCAGCGTGAGCCCGGCCGTCGTCGCCGCGAGCCCCGGCTCGCGGGCGAGCGCGCCGCGGGCGCGCGCGGCGAGGAGCCCGCCCAGGAGGAGCGTCCCCGCCGCGAGCCACACGATCGGGGGCGAGCGATGCGCCGGCGCGAGCTCGACGATCTGGACGGCCTCCTGGAGGTCGCGGTGCGCGAGCAGGTAGCGGTAGAGGTCCGGCCCGAGCGGGTTGAGGCACGTCGCGGCCGTGCCGAGGGCGACCCACCCGGCCAGGCGGGGCACGGCCCCCCCCGCCGCCCCCGGGCCGGGTAGGAGGCCCGGCCGCCGTCGGCGCAGCGCCTCGGCGGCGACCTCGACGAGGACGAAGCCCCAGGCGACGCCGACGCCCCACACGACGCCCGGGTGGGCGTTGGCCCACAGGGCGAGGAGCGGGACGACGCGCCGGGCGGAGCCCCCGCCGCGGGCCCGGGTGAGCGCGTCGAGGAGGAGCACGAGCCCGAGCGTCGTCGCGAGGTGCGGGCGCTCGACGAGCCGGTAGGCCCCGGCCGCCTGGCAGCACGAGGCCAGCGCCGCCGCGCCGAGCGGGGGGAGCCCGCGTCCGCGCAGGGCCGCGTGGAGGGCCAGGCCGATCGCGGCCGCGCCGAGCGCCCGGAGGAGCGCCACCCCGTCGAGCCCGAACGCCCGGTGCAGCCCGCCCAGGGCGAGCTGGAAGGCCACGTGCACGGGCTCGTAGGGGCGCTCGGCCGTGTAGGAGAACCGGTCGTCCCAGGGGAGGCGGCGCTCCGCGACCATGCGCTCGAACGTGGCCAGGTGCCAGCCCCAGTCCCGGTCCCAGAGCGGCCCCGAGGCCAGGAGCGCGCTGACCGCGACGACGAGCCCCGCGCAGGCCGCCCGCGCGAGGAGGCCGGGGGCGCGCCCGGCGCCCGGCGTCGGTCCCCCCCGAGGCCCCGCGTCCGGCGGAGGCAGGGCGTCCTGGTCGGCGTGCGCGCTCACGACGCGATCGTACTCGGCGCGGCCCTCGCCTCACGACGGCGCGGGCGCGCTCCCCTCCTCGAGGCGCGCGACGACCAGGCAGCCGACCGCGTCGCCGAGCACGTTCGTGCTCGTGCGGAACATGTCGAGGAAGGCGTCGACCGCGAAGATCAGCGGGATGTAGTAGACGGGGAGCCCCACCGCGTTCGCGACGAGGACCATGGTCACGAGCCCGGCGTCGGGGACGGCCGCCGCGCCGACCGAGGCGAGGACCGCCGTCACGAAGATCACGAACGTCGTGGCGAGGGTCATCTCGATCGGGACGTCGGCGAGCCCGCCGAAGATCTGGATCAGGAAGATCACGGCGACGCCCTCGTAGAGCGCCGTCCCGTCCATGTTCATCGTCGCCCCGACCGGGATCCCGAAGTTCGCGACGCGGGGGGGGACCCCCAGGCGCTCGGTCACGCACCGGACCGTGACGGGCATGGTCGCGGCGCTCGAGCGGGTCGTGAACGCGAGCAGCCAGGCCTCGGCGAAGCCGGCCCACAGGGCGCGCGGGCTCGTGCGCCCGAGCGTGGCCGCGATCGCGAGCAGGACGCCCACGTGCACGGCGATCCCCGCGAGCACGGCGGCGCAGTACCAGGCGAGCGTCGCGAACACGTCGGGGCCGTTGCGGGCGATCAGCTCGGCCACGATCGCGGCGACGCACACGGGCGCGAGCGCCATGAGCCAGCGCGTGATCCGCACGATCACCTCGTTGAAGCCCGTGAACACGGCGGCGACCGGCCGCGCGGGCTCGCCCACGACGACGATCGCGACGCCCATGAGGAGCGCGAAGGCGATGATCCCGAGCGCGTTGCGCTCGTGGAGCGACGTGAACGGGTTCGTGAGCAGGGGGAGGATCAGGTCCTCCTTCACGCGGTCGCCGACGGTCACGCCGTGGGCCCGGGCGAGCTTCGCGAAGCGGTCGGCCTCGTGCCCGGTCCCCGCCTCGCGCGCCTCGACCTGCCCGAGCCAGCCCAGGTAGGCGACGGTCGCGCGGCCGTCCGGGTCGCGCGCCGTGAGCGGCGCGTGCTCGCGCTCGTAGGCGCGCTCGCGCCGCTCGAGCACGGCCTCGCGCCGCTCGCGGATCCGCCTCGACGCCTCGGACTTGCCGGGCTGGAGCAGGAGGACCGCGGCGAGCCCGATCAGGACGGCGATCGTCGTCGTCGTGACGTAGTAGGCGACCGTCCGGGTCCCGATCCGCTTGAGCTGCGCCAGGTCGCTCAGGCTGACGATCCCCGCGACGATGCTCGCGAAGATCAGGGGCGCGATCAGCATCTTGAGCGCGCTCATGAAGATCGTCGTCCCGAGCAGGTTGAACCACCACACGAGCTCGGCGTGGAGCCGGCCCGAGGGCTTGTCCTGGGCCCGGACGAGCGTGTCCGGCAGGGCGTCCGCGAGCGGGCGGCGGACCTCCTCGCCCGTGGGCAGGGCGACCGACAGCTCGGCCTCGTGGAGCTCGACGTGCCCGCGCAGGACCGTCCCGTCGACGAGGGTGATCGCGTCGTGGTGGTCGAGCCCGAACGTGAGCAGCCCGAGCACGACCCCGATCACGAGCCCGACGAAGATCAGGTTGTGCGTGCGGACCCCGAGCACGGTGTCGTCCCGCGCGCCCGGCGGCGCGGGCATGGTCGCGGGCGACGGCGGCGCCGGGGGGTCGAGGGCCTCGGGACCAGCCGGGTCGGGGCCGACGGGCTCGCCGGTGGACATGGGGCACCTCCCGCCGGGCCCGGCGGGAGGCGCCCGCGACGGCGGACCCCCGGGCGCGGGGCTCGGGCGCGCGGATTCTAGGACAGGACCTCCCCGGGGGGGGCGCGGGTCGAGCCGCGGGGCTCCGCGGGCGCGGGGGGCGCCCGCGGACGGTCGGCCGGCGGTCGGCCGTCCTGGCCCCGGGGGCGGCCGCAAGTTCCAGGCCACGGCGGGCGCGTTGCTTGACGGGGACGCCGGGCGTGGGCAGAATCCGCCCCCTTCGCCCGGGCGGCCGCCTGCGCCGCCGAGGGCCTCGATCGCACAGAGGAGCCGACCCCCATGACGACGGCCGTCCACGCCGACATGAAGACGCTGTTCGAGTCCGAGCTGACCTTCGACAGCTACCCCGCCCTCCGCGACGCCGCGCTGAACAACGAGGGGAACACGCGCCAGCTCGAGGGCCTGATCGAGGCGACCGACGCCAAGGCGAGCGCGCGCGCCGCGACGAAGAAGGGCGTGGCGCTCTGGATCCTCGGCCGCACCCAGGCCGCCGCCGAGGCGCTCGCCCACGCCCACCCGCAGGAGGAGGTCGCGTCGGCCTTCCTCGGGCGCGCGCTCGTCGACCTGCACAAGTACGGCGAGGCGAAGCTCCGCTACCGCGAGGCCCTCGCCAAGCACCCCGACTCGGCGCCGATCGCCTGGGGGCTCGTGGGCGCGGTGCTCCGCCTCGGCGAGCTCGACGAGGCGAAGGAGATCCTCGCCAAGGCCGAGAAGCGCTTCGGCGAGTGCGCCGACAGCCTCTGCCTGCGCGGCTTCCACGACGAGCTCTCGGGCGACTACGAGGGCGCGCGCAAGCACTACGAGGCGGCGCTCGCGAAGCAGGCCGACCACCGGGAGGCCCTGTTCCGGCTCGCGTACCACGAGCAGACCTGGGGCGACGAGGCGAAGGCGGTCGAGCTCTACGAGCAGCTCCGCGGCGTGCAGCCGACCTACGCGAACGCGCTCATGAACCTCGGGAACCTCTACGAGGACCAGCAGCGCTGGGACCTCGCGGTCGAGTGCTACCGCGAGGTGCTCGGGTCGGTCCCGAACCACCCGCGCGCGCAGATGTTCCTCGAGGACGCCCGGGCCAGCCGCGTCATGTTCTACGACGAGGAGGGCGAGCGCCGCGCCGACCGCCAGAGCGCCGTGCTCAAGATCCCGGTGACCGACTTCGAGCTGTCGGTCCGCTCGCGCAACTGCCTCAACAAGATGAACATCCGCACGCTCGGCGACCTGATCCAGATGTCGGAGCCCGAGCTCCTCGCGCACAAGAACTTCGGCGAGACCTCGCTCATGGAGGTCAAGCAGATGCTCGCGCAGAAGGGCCTGCGGCTCGGCCAGGGCAAGATCGAGGGCACCGGCAGCGCCATGCCCGCGCCCGCCGCGCCGGTCGAGCTCGACGAGGAGACGCTGAACTCGCACATCGACACGCTCGACCTGTCGGTCCGCTCGCGGAAGTGCATGGAGCGGCTCGGGATCCTCACGGTCGGCCAGCTCGTGAGCCGGACCGAGCAGGAGCTGCTCTCGGCCAAGAACTTCGGCCAGACCTCGCTCAACGAGATCAAGCAGCGGCTCGAGGAGCGCGGCATGCGCCTCAAGGACCAGACCTTCTGATCGAGCGCCTCACGGGCGAGGTCGTCTCGGTCGAGCCGGCCGCGGTCGTGCTCGACCTGTCGGGCGTCGCCCTGCGCGTCGACGTCCCGCCGCAGGTGGCCGAACGGGCGCCCGCCCCGGGCGCCCGCCTGAGCCTGCTCACGCACCTCGTCGTGGCGCAGGACGCGGCGCCCAAGCTGTTCGGCTTCGCGACGCCGGACGCGCGGGCGCTGTTCCGCCTGCTCCTGAGCGTCGCGGGGATCGGGCCCGGCATGGCGCTGCGCGTGCTCTCGGCGCGCGCGACGCCGGCCGAGGTCGCGCAGGCGATCGCGCGCGGCGACGAGGCGGCGCTGCGCGTGAAGGGCGTAGGCCCCAAGCTCGCGAAGCGCGTCGTGACCGAGCTCAAGGACAAGATCGGCGGCCTCGGCGGGCCCGGCGGCGCGCTCGGGGCCGGCGCGCTCGGCGTCGGCCCCGGGGGCGCGCTCGCGCCCGCCGCGAGCGGCCCGGCGGGCGCGGGCGCCGCCGACCCCGTGCTCGAGGACGCGTTCCTCGCGCTCCGCGGGCTCGAGGTCGAGCCCGAGGACGCGCGGCGCCTCCTCCGCGAGGCGCGCGCGGCGCTGCCCCAGGCGACCTCGCCGGGCGAGCTCGTGCGGCTCGTGCTCCAGCGGTTCTGACATGACGGGGATCCCTGCGGGATCCCCGTCATGTCAGGCAGGGGTGCGGCGGCGGGCCGGGCGGGAGGCGGGGCGTCATGCCCAGGGGCCCGGAGCTGGCCTGGCGGCGCGAAGGCGCGGGCGATCGCAGGGATCGACCAGCCAAAAGCAGGAGAGGGCCGCGCGAGCGCGGCCCTCTCCTGCTTTTGGGCGATACAGGACTCGAACCTGTGACCTCGTGGGTGTGATCCAAGCGCGCGACCACCTGCGCCAATCGCCCGAAGGGCGCCAGTCGACCCCGGGCGCGCGGGAGCGGGCAAGCCCCTCGGGGGGGTCAGGGGCCGGTCGAGAGCGCGATCGCGGCCGTGAGCGGCCGTCGCCAGGGGCGGTCGAGCGCGACCACGAGCCGGGCACGGGCCGCGTCGAGCGTCGCGGTCGCGCGCGGGTCGAGCGGGACGCGCGCGTGCGCGCGGTAGCGCCCGGCCGCCCAGCGCGCGGGGGCCGGGCGGCCGAGGAGCGGGAGCGAGACGCGCACGAGCGGGCGGGGGCCGAGGCCGAGCAGCGCCGCGAGCCCCGGCTGCGCGACGCCAGGCGTGACCGTGAGCACGAGCCGGAGCGCGCCCAGCCAGGTCGGGCGCGCGAGCGTGACCTCGACCGTCGCGGCGACCCACGACGCGGCGCCGTGGGTCGCGCCGGGGCCGAGCGCGAGCCGGCGCGAGGGCACGTCGAGCCGGAGCGCGAGGCCGCGCGCGCCCGGGGGCAGCGGCCCGCGCTCGAGCCGGAGGAACGCGGCGCGCTCGACGGGGGCGCCGTCGAGGGGCACGCGGGACCAGCCCTCGAGGTCGAAGGCCCCGAGCGCGGCGGCCTGGAGCGCGGGAGATCCGCACGCGGCGCAGGCGCCCGCCTCGACGACGCAGGCCGGGTGCATGGGCGCGCGGCACGCAGGGCAGGCGAGCCGGCGCGCGTCCGCGCCCCCGGGGACGAGCGCGTCGTGGCAGTAGGGGCAGCGCAGCGGCCTCGCCTGCTCCGCCTGCGCCGGGCGCGGAGCCCCGCGCGGCGGAGGGCTGGCCGCGTGCGGGGCGTCGTCGGGCAGGGCGCCGTCCGCGCCCGGACGATCGCCGCGCGCGACGGCGAC
>JANJTH010000175.1 GCA_024711205.1 Planctomycetota bacterium
CGGGCGGCGCCTCGTCCTGGGCCCGCGCGGCGCGGAGCCCGCCGCCGGCGGTCGGCGACCCGGTCGCGGACGCCCCGCCGACGGCCAGCGCCGTGAGCGCGACGAGCGAGGTCGAGGCACGAGCGCGACGCAGCATGGCCGTCTCCCGGGGCGCAGAGGCTACCCGCTGGCCGGGCAGGGCGCCACGCGGGGGCGCGGCCCGCCGCCCCGGGCTGGAGCCCCCGCGCGGCGTGCGCCGACGCGGCATCATGACCACATGCGGCGCGCGCCCCCGCCCCGATCCGCCCCCTCGCCCCCCGTCGCGGCGCAGGCGTCGACCTCGGCGCGTCCGCGACCGCCGGCCCGCCCGCGGCACGCCCCTCCTCGGCGGCCCGGCGGCGCGACCGGGCTGGCCCGCCCGTGACCGACGCGGCGAGGCAGGCCGGGAGGGACCCTCCCGCGCGCGACGGCGAGCACCCGGAGGGCGGACCGCCCGAGCCCGACCCGGCCGCGCCGCCGGCCGACCGCGGGGACGGGCGCTCGCGGGCGCGGGCGCGCCCTGGGACGTCGCGCTGCCCCTACTGCCGCGAGGACGTCGCGCCCGACGGGGCGTTCCGCTGCGCGGCCTGCTCGGCGCCCCACCACCCGGCCTGCTGGGTCGAGCACGGGGCCTGCGCCGCCTGCCGCGCGACGGCCGCCGAGCACGGCGCGAGCGCGGAGCCGGCGACCTACGGTCGAGAGGCCGGCCCGGCGCCGCGCGCGCTCGCGCCGGAGCTGGCGCGCGAGCTCGCGCCGGACGAGGTCCTCTGCTGGCACGGCGCCCCGGCGCCCGAAGCCTGGCGCGCGCGCCTGAACCGCGGCCTGTTCCTCGCGCTCGCGGCCGTCGCGGCCGCGGGGGTCCTCTTCGTCGGCCTCGCGGCCGGCGTCGACGGCGTCGCCCTCGCGGCGCTCATGGCCGCCGAGCTCGCGCTCGCGCTCCGCGCGGTGCTTCGCGGCCGGCGGCGCCGCGCCCGGCTCGCGACGACCCGCTATGCCCTCACCGACCGCCGGGTGCTCGTCCTCGAGGGGCCGCCCGGGCGCCGGGTCGGGCGCGCCCGGCCGCTCGCCCGGCTGGCCGACGTTCAGCTCGAGCGCGCGCCGGGGCAGGGCCCGGGGACGATCACGTTCGTCTTCGCCGCGGCGCCCGGCGACCCGCCCGACGAGCCGCTCGCGTTCGAGGAGCTCGCGGACCTCGACGAGGTCCTGGCCCTGGCGCACGCGGCGCACGCGCGCGCGCGCCGGACCGGCCCCTGAGCCACGCGCCCGGGCCGGACCGCACGCCGTCGGCGCGGCGCGCGCCGCCCGGCGGCGCGCCTGGAAGGGAGTCGCTACGCTCGCGTTCAGGAGGGCGGCGCCGCGCGCGAGCGCGCGGGGCGCCGGGAGGTGGGAATGGCGGGGACGATCCTGCTCGCGCTCCTGGGCCTGCTCGCGGGCGGCGCGGCGGTCTACGCGACCTGGCAGCTCGGGGCCGTGCACGCCGGCTGGACCGCCGCCTGGTTCGTCGCCGGGCGGGTCGCGGGGACGGGCCTCCACGAGGCCTGGGGGCTCGTCCGCTGGCGCAAGCCGGGCGCGCAGGCGAAGCTCGTCGTCGTCCTGTTCGCGCTCCTGTTCGGTCTGTGGGCCGTCCCGACCGGCCACCTCCCGCTCGGCGCGGGCGCCCTGGCCCTGTGGGTCGTCGCCTGGCTCTGCATGCACTTCGGGATCCGGCGCGCGCTCGGCGTGGACTAGCCGCCGCCGAGCGCGTCGTCGGGGGCCTCGCCCTCGCCCTGCGAGAGGCGCTCGACCACGCGCGTGCAGAGCGCCGACATGCGGTCGCGCGGGGGGAGCGCCGGGCCGGCGGGCTTGTCGCCGGCCCGCTCGGGCGGGCGCTCGGGCGGGCGCTCGGGCGGCTTGCCGGCCGGGAGCAGCTCGAGGAGCTCACGGGCGAAGCGCGCGAGCACGCGCGCGCGCTCGGGGGTGCGCGCGACGAAGGCGACCCCGGCGTCCTTCGTGAGCGCGACCTCGGAGTAGCCGGTCGCGCTCCCGGCGCCGCTCTCGAACGTGAAGTGGTTCGTGGACACGAAGACCACGCGCGCGGCGCCGGCCTGCTCGGGCGGGAGGCGCGTGTGCGCGCGGGCGGCGCGCAGGCGCTCGATCATGTGCGCGTAGGCGGGCGACCCGGGCCGCCCGAGGAGCAGCGCCGACTCGAACTCGACGACCGCCTCGACGCCCTCGGCCTCGGGCGGCGAGAGCACGCGCACGGCCTCGACCCCGCTCGGCTCGGCCGCGAGGACCTCGCCCGCCCAGGCCGCCGAGAGCGCGCGCGCCGCGCGCCGCCCGGCCGTGAGCCGGGGGCCGCTCACGATCACGAGCTGGCGCCCGCGCGCGTCGCCGACCGCCGGGTCGCGCTCGGGGCGGAGCGCGTGCACGAGGTAGTCGAGCGCGTCGGCCGGGCGCTCGAACTCGAGCCGCGTGACCGCGAGCCCGTCGAGCCGGACCGACGGCCCCGTGCCGACGAGCTCGCGCGCGCCGAGGCGCGCGCGGTGCTGCACGGCGTCGACGCCCTCGAGCGCGAGGCCCAGCTCGCGCGCGAGCACCCGCCCGAACACCTGCATGAGCGGCGTGCCGTCGCGCCGCGACACGCGCGCCTCCTGCGCCCGCGCCGGCGCGGGCGGCGCGAGCGCCCCGAGCGCCAGGGCGAGGGCCGCGGC
>JANJTH010000186.1 GCA_024711205.1 Planctomycetota bacterium
CGGGCGGCGCCGGCTCGCCGGCGCCCTGCCCGCCCTCGGCGAGCAGGCCCGGGTCGAGCAGGGCCTCGCACACGGCCGTGAGCCCGAGCCCCGCCTCGAGCAGGTCGGGGTCCGCGACGAGGACCTCGAGCGCGAGCTCGCGCTCGGGGGTGACCCCGGGCGGGAGGAGGTGGTCCCACGGCGCGCGCGGCCGGGCGCCCGGCTCGCGGCCCCCGGGGCCACGCCCGTCGCGACGCTGGTCGCGCTTGCGGCGCTTGTCCTGCTTGCGCCGCCGCTTGTCGCCGCCGCCGGCCATGGTCCTGCGCCCCCCCGTCAGGCGATCGGCGGCGGCACGACCTCGTCGTCGCGCACGACGACGAGGATCGCCGACTGCGGGACGACGAGGTAGTGCTGCCCGTCGTAGCGGACCTCGACCGCGGCCTTCTTGAAGAACAGCGCGTAGTCGCCGACCTTGACCTGCATGGGCAGGTAGCGGTCCTCGCGCGGCTTCTCCTTCCACGGCTCCTCGTCGGGCTCGTGGAGCGAGGGGAGCGGCACGCCCGGGCCGGTCGCGATAACGCGCCCCGAGCGCACGCCGTCCGACTCGTGGACGCCGACCGGCAGGTAGAGCCCCGAGTGGGTGCGCACGTCCGCGTCGGGCCGGACGAGGACGCGGTCGCCCACGACGATCAGGTTCTTCGGCACGCTCACGCGGCGTGGACTCTACAGCCGGCCCGCGGCCCTCGCCACCGCGGGACGGCCGGGCGCCGGGCCCTGCCGGCGCCGGGGCCCCGGGCCCGCGGCTCGGGCGAGACGCGCCCCCGCCCGCGGCGGCCGCCCGGGCCCGTGCTATGGTCCCGGGCGATCGCGGCCCCGTCGCCGCGCGCCCGTCGTCCGGCCGAGGCCCCGCGCCCCGGGCCGCGCGGGCCGGAGGTTCGAGCCATGTCCGACGCCCTGCGCGAGGGGTTCTCGACGACCGAGGAGCTGATCGAGGAGATCCGCCGCGGGCGCATGGTCGTGCTCGTCGACGACGAGACGCGCGAGAACGAGGGCGACCTCTGCATGGCGACCGAGAAGGTCACGCCCGAGGCGATCAACTTCATGTCGAAGTTCGCGCGCGGGCTGATCTGCGTCTCGCTCGACGGGGCCCGCTGCGACGCGCTCGGGCTGCACCCGCAGGTCGACGCGAACACGGCGCTCCACGGGACGGCCTTCACCGTGTCGGTCGACGCGCGCGAGGGCGTGACGACCGGGATCTCCGCCGCCGACCGCGCGCACACCTGCAAGCTCCTCGTCGACCCGAGCACCCGCCCCGAGGACCTCTCGCGCCCCGGGCACATCTTCCCGCTCCGCGCGCAGGACGGCGGCGTGCTCGTGCGCGCCGGGCAGACCGAGGGCTCGGTCGACCTCGCGCGCCTGGCCGGGCTCCGCCCGAGCGGGATCATCTGCGAGATCATGAACGACGACGGGAGCATGTCCCGCGTCCCCGAGCTGATCGCCTACTGCCGCGAGCACGGGCTCAAGCTCGGCTCGGTCGCCGACCTGATCCGCTACCGGCGGGTGCACGAGAAGCACGTCCGGCGCTCGATCACGGTCAAGCTCCCCACGCGCTGGGGCGAGTTCGACCTCCACGTCTACCTGGCCGACTTCGACGAGCGCCCGCACCTCGCGCTCTGCATGGGCGACGTCGGGCGGCGCGCCGAGGACGGCTCGCAGCCGCGCCGCGAGGCGCCCGTGCTCGTGCGCGTCCACTCCGAGTGCCTGACCGGCGACGTGCTCGGGTCGCTGCGCTGCGACTGCGGCGGCCAGCTCGAGCGGGCCATGCAGAAGATCTCCGAGGCCGGCGAGGGCGTCGTGCTCTACATGCGGCAGGAGGGGCGCGGGATCGGGCTCAAGAACAAGCTCAAGGCCTACGCGCTCCAGGACGGCGGGCTCGACACGGTCGAGGCGAACGAGGTCCTCGGGTTCGGCGCCGACATGCGCGACTACGGGGTCGGCGCGCAGATCCTGGCCGACCTGGGGATCACGAAGCTGCGCCTGCTCACGAACAACCCCATGAAGATCATCGGGCTCGAGGGCTTCGGGCTCGAGATCGTCGAGCGCGTCGCGCTCGAGGTCGAGCCGCACGCGGCGAACCTGGGCTACCTGCGGACGAAGCGCGACAAGCTCGGGCACCTGCTCAAGGGGATCTGAGCGGGCGACTCGCCGTGGCCGCGGCCGAGGCGCTCCCCGTCGTCCACGCGGCGGCGACGTTCGCGATGTTCGGCGTGGGCTGGTTCGTGCAGGTCGCCCACTACCCGCTCATGGACCGCGTGGGCCGCGAGGCGTTCCCCGGGTGGGAGGTGGCCTACGCCGACCGCATGGGCCTCGTGGCCGGGCCGCTCATGGTCGTCGAGGCGCTCGCGCAGGCCGCGCTCGTCCTCTGGCCGCCCGCGGGGGCGCCGGCATGGCTCGGGTGGGTCGGGCTGGGCCTGGTCGGCGCGCTCTGGGCGTCGACGGGCCTCGTGCAGGTTCCCTGCCACGCCGCGCTCGCGCGCGGCTTCGACGAGGCCATCCACCGCCGCCTCGTGCGCACGAACTGGGCCCGCACGGCCCTCTGGACGCTCCGCGCGCTCGTGGCCGCCCGCTACCTGCTCCCCGCCTGAAGTCCCGACGCGCGCTGACCCGGCCCCGGGGCGCGTGGACGTCCCGGCGGCGTTCGCCTACCGTCTGGCGCAGCGGCGCCGCGGACGCGGCCCGCGCGGAGGAGCGTCCATGACCACGACCCGCACGACCCTGGCCCTCGAGGCCCGACCGGAAACGCCGCCTCGCCTCCGCTCGCCTGCGTCGCCGCTCGCGTCGTTGGTCGCAACTCACAGTCCCTCCAGGAATGCTCGAGTTGCTCCCGCCTCGCGAGCGACGACGCCCGCTTCGCGGAGGACTTCGGCGGGCTTTCCGGCCGGACCTCTGGGCATCGCCGCGCTCGCCGCCGCCAGCGCGCTCTCGGCGGGCGCGCCGCCCGCGGCCCGCGCCGAGGAGGCGCCCGCCGCGCCGACCTCGCTCTACGACCTCGAGGCCCGGACGCTCGAGGGCGAGGCCGCCCCGCTCGCGGCCTACCGCGGCAAGGTCACGCTCGTCGTGAACGTGGCCTCGGAGTGCGGGTTCACCCGCCAGTACGCGGGCCTGCAGGCGCTCCACGCGCGGCTCGCCGCGCGCGGGTTCGCCGTGCTCGGCTTCCCGAGCAACGAGTTCGGCGGGCAGGAGCCGGGCGACGCGGCGACGATCCGCGGCTTCTGCACGGACCGCTACCAGGTCACGTTCCCCCTGTTCGCGAAGTGCGCGACGAAGGCCGGGGCGTCGCAGTCGCCGGTGTTCTCGCTCCTGGGCAAGGCCACGGGGCAGCTCCCGAACTGGAACTTCTGCAAGTACCTCGTCGGCAAGGACGGCAAGCCGCTCGGCTTCTACCCGAGCCGCGTCGCGCCCGACGACGCGAAGCTCCTCGAGGCGATCGAGGCCGCGCTCGCGGCGAAGTAGGCGGCTGACCTGGCGCCGTCCGGCGCGGGCGGGGCGACCACGCCCCCCCCCGCCCGCGGGGGCGGCCCCCCGCCGGGGGGGGGGCCTGGTCCCCCCCCCCCCCCCCCGCACGGCGCCAGGTCAGCCGCCTACTTCGCCGCGAGCGCGGCCTCGATCGCCTCGAGGAGCTTCGCGTCGTCGGGCGCGAC
>JANJTH010000226.1 GCA_024711205.1 Planctomycetota bacterium
GCCAGGGGCCGCCGCGCCCGAGCCCGAGGCCCGGCGGCGCTCGAGCGCGCGCGCGGCCTCGGCCGGGTCGCGCGCGAACGCCATGAGGTCGCGCGGGAGCTCGCCCGTCTCCTCGCCGTCGTCGTCGCGCGCGGCCTTGGCGGGCGCGGGGCGCGCGAGGCGGCCCGTGCGGGCGCGAGGCTTCGGATCGTCACCCGGGTCGGCCACGCAGAGACGATAGCAGGCGCGCCGGAGCCGCGGGAGCGCCGGGCCGGGTCAGGCCGCGAGCGCGAGGGCGAGCACGAACACGGGCGCGACGAGGAGCATGGCGACGAGCGTGTAGCCCATGACGTCGCCCGCGCGCACGCGGCACAGCCCGAGCAGCGGGAGCGCCCAGAACGGCTGGGCCATGTTCGTCCACTGGTCGCCGTAGGCGAGCGCGAGCACGCACGCGCCGGGGTCCACCCCGAGCCGCGCGGCGCCCGTGAGCACGACCGGGCCCTGCACCGCCCACTGCCCGCCGCCGGACGGGACGAACACGTTCACGAGCCCCGCCGAGAGGAACGTGAGGATCGGGTACAGCCAGGTCCGCCCCTCGCTCAGGGCGACCATGGCGTCGGCGATCGCGCCCACGAGGCCCGAGGCGGTCATGAGCGCCATGACGCCGAAGTAGAGCGGGAACTGGAGCAGGATCCCCGACGCGCCCGCGACGGCCTCCGCGACGGCGCGCGCGTAGGCCCGCGCCGAGCCGTGGAGCGCGAGCCCGAGCAGGAGGAACGTCAGGTTGATCGTGTTCAGGTCGAGCCGGAGCACCAGCCCCCAGCCCTCGACGCGCAGGCGCAGCCCGAGGTGCCCGAGGCCGAGCGCGACGAGCGCCCAGGGGACCCAGCGCGCGCGGTCGAGGCGCTCGGCGGGCGAGAGCGCGCCCGCGAGCGCCGTGGGCGCGGCGCCCTCGGCCCCGCCGTCCGGCGGCGGCGCCAGGGCCTCGCGCGCCAGGTCCTCGGGGATCTCCTGGCAGGCCTCGGGGTCGCGCGGGGCCATGAGCGCGAACGCGAGCGGGACGAGGACGAGCAGGAGCGCGGACACGGCCAGGTTCGTGGGCGAGAGCAGCGTGTGCGTGGTCGGGATCGCGCCGTCCGCGAAGGCCGGGTCGCGCGCGGCCACGAGCGCGCCGATCCGCGCCACGACGGCCGGGTCGCGCACGACGGCCAGCACGTCGGCCCCGCTCGTCACCTTGAGCGGCGCGGAGGCCGAGAGCCCGCCGTGCCACACGAGCATGCCCGCGTAGCCCGCCGCGACGACGAGCGGGTAGTGGACGCGCACGCCGCGCGCGCGCGCGCTCGCGCCCACCTGCCGGGCCACGAGCGCGCCCACGATGAGCCCGAGGCCCCAGTTGAACAGGCCCGCGGCGCAGGCGACGGCCGCCGTCCAGGCCGCGGCCCCCGCGGCGCTCCGCGGGCGCCGGGCCACGGCGTCGGCCAGGCGCCGCACGGGGGGCGTCGACGCGAGCGCGTGCCCGGTCACGAGCACGAGCGCGATCTGGACCGTGAACTCGAGGAGCGCGGGCTGCCACAGCCCCTGCTTGCCGCCCCACACCCCGAGCAGGAGCGCGAGCCGCTCGCCCGCGCCGCCCGGCGCGGCGGCGAAGGCCACGCCGAAGGTGACGCCCGTGAGCAGGACCGCGAGCACGAACGGGTCGGGGACCCAGCGCCGCGCGAACGCGGCCGACGCCTCGCTGAGGCGCGCGATCACGAGGTCGGCCGCGCCCGCGCGGGCGCGTCAGGCACGCCCGCTCACCAGTGGATCGTGAAGGGCCGCCAGATGCTCGGCTCGCGGTAGGTCTGGAACACGCGCTCGTAGCCCATCTGGTCGAGCAGCCACTGCACGTCGAGCGCGATCCCCTTGCACATGCCGACGAGCGGCCCGGTCGCGATCCCGAGCGGGACGAACACGACGAGGTTGAACGGCCAGTAGATCGGGTTGTGCTCGAACACGCCGCGGTGGTGGCGGTAGACCTCGGCCGGCGCGTCGACGGCGCCGGTGAACGCGCCCGTGAGCAGGCCCGGCAGCGTCGCGCACCCGGGCGAGGTCACGAGGCACAGGGCCAGGAGGGCGGAGACGAGGGCCGAGCGGCGGCGGGGCATGAGGCTCTCCGAGGGCGGCCCGGCCGCCCGCGCGCAGAATTTCGTCGGGCCGGCGCCCCGGGTCAAGCGCCGTCCCGGCGGGGAACCCCGGCGCCGTGGGCGGCACCCGCGCCCGCCAGCGGGACGCGCCCCGCCCCGCGCGGGTTCAGCCCGCCCCGCCGAGGCGCTCGCGCAGGCGCAGGAAGTCGGCCCGGCAGGCCACGCGGTCGGGCGCGCCGACGTAGCCCTCGCGCAGCTCGGCCGGGACCTCGTCGACGAGCTCGCGCAGGCCGGTCATCGCCTCGACGAAGGAGGCGAGCGCCGCCTCGTCGTCGCCCTTGCGCTCCATGACCCGCCCGCGCCAGGCCGCGATCCGCCAGGCCAGCTCGCGGTCGCGCGCGCGCGCGGCGAGCGCCGCGGCGCGCTCGAGGTCGCCCACGAGCCGCTCGGGGAGCGGCCCGCCGAAGCAGAGCGCGGCCCGGGCGTGCGCGAGCAGGAGGTGCGCCCGCTCGTCGCCGCGCGGCGGGTCCTGCTCGAGCTCGCCCAGCGTCGCGCGCGTGAGCGCCTCCTCGCGCCGGAGCAGGAACAGGTCGAGGACCGCGAGCGTCGTGCGGAGCACGCCCGCGGCGTCCTTCTGGGCCCGGAACAGCGCCTGCGCCTCGTGGAGGAGCTGCTCGGCGCGGTCGTGCTCGTCGCGGGCGGCGAGCACGAGCCCGAGCGTCTCGAGCGCCGCCGCCCGCTCGCGCGGCGCGTCGCCGTGCAGCGAGGCGAGGCGGAGCGCCTCGCTCGCGAGCTCGAACGCCCGCGCCCGGTCCCCCAGCACGACGCGCCCCTGCGCCTCGGCGTTGAGCGCCCGCGCGCGCACGCCGAGGAGGTCGAGGCGCGAGGCCGCGCGCGCGGCGCGCCCGAGGTGGTCGAGCGCGAGCGCGTACTCGCCCAGCCCGAGGTGGATCCGCCCGAGCTCGGCGAGGACCTGCACGGCCTCGGCCCGCGCGCCCGTCCGCTCGTGCGTGTGGAGGGCGCGCCGCAGGAGCGAGAGCGCCCGCGCGTGGTCGCCGAGCCCCCGGCAGGCCGCGGCCAGGCGCGTCGCGGCCTCGGCCGTCCCCGCCGCGTGCCCGATCGCGGTCTCGCGCTCGAGCGCGCGCTCGAACCGCGCCGCCGCCTCGGCCAGGTCGCCGCGCTCGAGCGCCACCGCGCCCAGGTCGGCGAGCGCCCGCGCGGTCCCGGCCTCGTCCCCCTGCCGGCGGCGGACCGCGAGCGCGCGCTCGAGCTCGCGCTCGGCCGCGGCGAGGGCCCCGGTCGCCACGAGCGCGCGCCCGCGCACGGTCGAGAGCGCGGCCGCCTCGTCCTCCTCGGGCAGCCCCGCGAGCTGCGCCTGCGCGACGTCGCAGAAGTCGAGCGCGTCCTGGTAGCGGCCCGTCCGCAGGTAGATCGAGGCCGTCGCGACGAGGAGCGCCGCGACCTCGCGCTCGAGCCCGTCCTGCCCGTAGGCCGCCGAGACGCCCTGCGCGAGGGCCGCGAGCGCGCCGTCGAAGTCGCCCCGGCGCTCGAGGACCTCGCCCCGCCGGCGGAAGGCCCGGACTCGCTCGTGCGGCTCGAGGCGCGGCTCGAGCTCGGGCCCGAGCAGGCGCTCGTAGACCTCGACCGCGCGGTCGTACTCGCCGTGGACCTCGAGGAGGTCGCCGGTCGTGGCGAGCAGCGCGCGCCAGCGCGCCGACCCGAGCGGGAGGAGCGCGAGCGCGCCGCGGTAGAGCTCGATCGCCTTGTGCGTCGCGTGGACCGCGCGCGCCTCGTCGCCGGCGCGGATCCCGTAGTCGAGCGCGCGGCGGCGGTCGCCCGCCGCCGCGAAGTGGCGCACGAGCTCGCCCGTGTCGACGGCCCCGCGGGCCAGCCCGGCCCGCTCCTCGAGCCAGGCGCCGCACGCGGCGTGGAGCGCGAGCCGCCGCTCGGGCGGGATCCCCCCGTGGACGGCCTCGCGCGCGACGGCGTGCACGAAGTCGTAGCGCAGCGCGCCCCCGTCGCGGGCCTCGGCCAGGAGGACCTGCCGGCGCTCGAGCGCGCCGAGCCGCTCGAGGAGCGCGTGCGCGTCGGGCGGCCCGCCTGGCGGGGGCGCCGGGTCGAGCGCCGCGAGCGCGACGAGCTCGTGCACGGTCGCGGGCCGCCCGAGCGTCGCGAGCAGCTCGAGCGGGGCCCGCTCCTCGGGCGTCGTGCGGCGGAGCCGCCCGACGATGAGGGCCTCGACGTCGCGGGGGACGGCGAGCTCGCCGCCGTCCTCGAGCCGGAGCTGCCAGGCGTCGTCCTGGCGGACGAGCGCGCCCGACTCGACGAGCGAGCGCATCAGCTCGACCGCGAAGTAGGGGTTCCCGCGCGTCTCGCGGTAGACCCGCTCGGCGAGCGCCCGCGGGTCGCTCCCCACGCCGAGCATGGACTCGACGAGGCGCAGCACGTCGTCGGGGCCGAGCGGGCCGAGCGTCACCTGGAGGGCGACCGGCTCCTCGAGGACGCGCGCGAGCGCCCGCTCGTGCTCGGCCGAGGCCTCGCCCGGGCGATGGCTCGCGACGACGAACAGGCGCAGCGGCGGCGCCGCCGGCCGCCCGCTCCGCGCCGCGAGGCGGCGGCCCGCGTCGACCACCTCGAGGTTGCGCGCGACCCAGCGCAGCAGCTCGAGCGTCTCGAGGTCGGCGCGCTCGAGGTCGTGGAGGACGACGAGGAGGGGCCGCGCGCGCCCGTAGCCGAGCAGGAACTGCGAGAGCGCCTCGAGCAGGCGCGCCTCGTCCTGGGCCGGGGCGAGCGGCGTGCGCGGGGGGAGCGGCAGCGTCCCGTGGTCGAGGTCGGGGATCAGCCGCACCAGCTCGGGGCCCCAGCGGTGGAGCAGCCGTCGGCGCAGCGGGTCGCTCTGGCGGGGCTCGCGCGGCCCGGCGGCGCCCCCGGCCGGCGCGGCCGGGCCACGCTCCGCGCGGTCCGGCCACAGGCCGAGCATGCCCCGGAGGACCTCGACGAACGGGCCGTACGCGCCCGTCCGCTCGCCCGCGTGGCCCTCGACGACCGCGACGCGCCGGAGCTGGGCGTAGGTCCTGAGCTCCTTGAGCAGGCGCGACTTCCCGACCCCCGGGTCGCCCGCGACGATCGCGAGGTGGATCCGCGGGGCCAGCGGGTCCTCCGGCGGCCCCGCCGCGGCGGGGGCCGCGGCGAGGGGCGCGCCGCCCGCCGAGGAGGACGCGAAGGGCGAGGAGGAGCCGCCCGGGTCGGCGCCGCGCGCCGACAGGCTCGACCGCGTGTCGGACGCCGGGTCGCCGAACGTGAAGGCCCCCGTCGAGGTGACGACGAAGCCCCGCGAGCCGTCGGGACCGCCGGGCCCGTCGGGGCCGTGGGGGCCGTCGGGGCCATCGGGGGCGCGCCGTGACGCGCCGGCGGCCGGCGCGAACACGCGGTCGAAGGCGGTCGTGAGCCGCTCGAGCTCGGGCGCGCGCCCGAAGAACCCGCCCGACGCGACGAACGTGAGCGCCGCCTCGCGCGGCTCGGCGGCCCAGTCGCGCCCGTAGGCGCGCCCGAGCGCCCGGATCACCTCGTTGCCGCTCGCGAACCGCGCGCCGGGGTCCTTCTGGAGCAGGCGCAGGATGATCTCGCGGAGCCCGCGCCCGAGCCCGGGGCGGAGCTCGAGCGGGTCCGGGGGCGGCTCGCCCACGACCTTCCGCACGACGTCGAGGTTCGTCTCGCCCCGGAAGGGGAGCCGGCGCGTCGCGCACTGGAACAGCGTCACGCCGAGCGAGTAGAGGTCCGCGCGGTGGTCGACCGGGAGGTGCCGGGCGACCTCGGGCGCGAGGTAGCTGACCGTGCCCTTGATCACGCCCAGCGCGTCGTCGACGCGGTGCGCCGCGAGCCCGAAGTCGATCAGCTTCGCGGTCGGGCGCGCGCCGGCGGTCACGATGATGTTCGACGGCTTCACGTCGTAGTGGATCAGCGCGCGGCTGTGGACGTAGGACAGCCCCCGGCAGACCTGCACGGCGAGGTCGGCGAGCCCCTCCTCGGGCAGGCCCTCCGTGTGCTCGAACAGGTCGCGCCCGTCGAGGAACTCGGACGTGAAGAACACCTCGTCGGTCCCCTCGATGACGCCGAAGTCGTAGACCTCGGCGACGTTCGGGTGGCGGAGCCGCGACAGCACGAGGAACTCGTGCTCGAAGTGCGCGAGGTCCTCGACCCGACGCGCGACCGGCGGGAAGGACTTGAGGGCGACCTGCCGGCCCTCCTGGCGGTCGAACACGAGGTACACCGCGCCCATCCCGCCCTGACCGAGCGGGCGGAGGACCTCGTAGCGGTCGTTGAGCACCCGCGGGGGCGACGCCTCGGCGCCCGTGGGGGCGCCGGCCGGCGGGGTCTCCGCGGCGCCGGATGGGAGGGCCTCGGGGGGGCCTGACATGGGGGGGGGATCCTACCGCGGGCGGCGCGGGTCCCGGTCACGCCATCCGGGTGGCGGGGCGACGCCGGGCCTTCTATGATCGGGTCTTCCCGCGGAGCCTCCCGGGTCAGGGTGCCCATGGCCGCAGAGTCCAGCCAGGATCCACTGATCGGCGCCCTGTTCGGCGGCGCGCGCATCCAGCAGCGCGTCTCCAAGGGGCTCCTCGCCGACGTCTACATGGGCCATTACGAGCGGCTCGGGGTGCCCGTCGCGGTCAAGGTCTTGTCTCCCAAGGCCATGGCCCAGGGCGTCAACGCGGAGCGGTTCGTCCGCGAGGGCCGCGCGCTCGCGCAGCTCGCGCACCCCAACATCATCAAGATCTACAACGTCGGGCAGGATCACGGCCGCTACTTCATCATCATGGACTGGATCCAGGACGGCATGAACCTGCGGCAGCTCGCGCAGACGCGCCCGTTGACGCCGGCTCAGTCCCTCAAGGTGATCCAGCGGCTCTGCGATGCGCTCGAGTACATCCACGGCAAGAACCTCGTCCACCGCGACATCAAGCCGGCGAACGTGTGCCTGCGCCGGGGCGGTCATCCCGTGCTCATGGACTTCAGCCTGATGAAGGACCAGAGCTCGGACGTCCAGCTCACGGCCCCGGGCACGATCATGGGGACCGTGAACTTCATGCCGCCCGAGCAGGCCCAGCCCGGGGGGCCGTTCGGCGACCTGAGCCCGCGCAGCGACGTCTACTCGCTGGGCGGGACGCTGTTCTGGCTCCTGACGGGGAAGCCGCCCTTCAAGGGGCGGACCCCCATGGAGACGATCATCAAGCTCATGCGGGAGCCGGCGCCCGCCCCGTCGAGCTTGAACCCCACGGTCCCGCCCGCGGTCGACGAGCTCATCGCGGCGACGCTCTCCAAGAAGCAGGAGCAGCGGCCGCAGTCGGCGCGAGAGCTCGCGGAGCGGATCGAGGCGATCTTCCAGGCGCACCGCGCGGCGCTCGACGCGGCCCAGCGGCCGGAGCCCTCGACCGAGGACGGCGGCGGACCCAGCAGCGGGCGGCAGGCCCGGAGCGACTCGGCCTCGGGGTCGACGCAGGGCGAGGCGCGGCCCACGGGCCGGCTCGGCGCGCCAGCCCCCTCGGCGTCGGCCCAGGCCCAGCCCCCGGCGGCCTGGGGCGGGGCCGCGGCGCCC
>JANJTH010000235.1 GCA_024711205.1 Planctomycetota bacterium
CGTGGTCGTCGCGGCGGGGCCGCCCGCCGCGACCGGGGCCCCGCCGCCCCCCGTCGCCCTGGCGCCGACGCCGGAGCCCGCGCCCGCCGCCCCCGCGCGGCCGCGGCTCGAGCTGGCCCTCGTCGTCGACACGACGGGGAGCATGGGCGGGATCCTGGCGGCCGCGCGGCGCACGCTCTGGTCGCTCGTCGACCGGCTCGCGACGGAGGCCCCGGGGACGGAGGTCGCGATCGGGCTCGTCGCGTACCGCGACCGCGGCGACGAGTACGTGACGCGCGTGACCCCGCTCACGGCCGACCTCGAGGTCGTGGCCGCCGCCCTCGACGGGCTGCGCGCGCGCGGCGGCGGCGACGTGCCCGAGGACGTGTCCGCCGGGCTGCGCGCCGCGCTCGACGAGCTCGGCTGGACGCGCGCGGTGGCCCGGGAGCCCGGGCGCGCGGACCTGGTCCTCGGGCGCTCGGTCGCCGGCCTGCCGCGGCTCGACCGGGCGCTCGTGCTCGTCGGCGACGCGCCCGACCGGGACCCGGCGCGCGCGCTCGAGCTCGCCCGCGAGGCCCTCGCGCTCGGCGTGCGCGTGCACACGCTCCGCTGCGGCGACGACCCGGCGGCGGCCCGGCTGTTCGCGGACCTGGCCCGGGCCGGCGGCGGGCAGGCGCTCGCGATCGACCTCCACCCGCGCGCGGCGCGCGCGGTGACGCCCTTCGACGAGCACCTGCGCGCGCTCCAGGCCCGGCTCGAGCGCACGACGATCGCCTGGGGCGACGCCGAGGCCCGCGCGGGGCTCGGCGCCCAGTGGGCGCGCAACCAGGCGGCCGAGGCCGACCCGGCCCGCGCCTCGGCGCTCTGCAAGCAGGGGCGCCTCTACGGGGGCGACCTGCTCGACGCGCTCGACGCGGGGCGGGTCTCGCCCGAGGCGCTCGCCGCGCTCGAGCGCGACGGCGCCTGGGCCCTCGTCGACCCGGCCGCGCCCTGGCAGGGCCGGCCCCTGCACGACGTGCTCGCGGCCGCGCGCGGCGAGCGCGACGCCGTCCGCGCGAAGCTCGCCCGCCTCGTCGCCCAGCGCGACGCCTGGCTCGCGCGGGAGGGCGCCCGGGGCGAGGCGCTCGAGCGCCGCCTGCTCGAGGCCGTGCTGCCACCGGCTCCGGCGCCCGCGAGCCCGGCGCCGGCCGCGAACCCGTCGTGGTCTGCGGAGGGCGGCTGCTGAGGCGCCCCCAGGCGATCGGCCCTCCGGGGCCTCCGCCCACCGCTCCGCGCGCGCGGCGCCGTGCCCGCGCCGTCCCGTCCGTCTCCCACCCGTTTCCCCACCAGGAGGTCGTCATGCTCCGTCCGCTCCGTCCGCTCGCCCTGTCCCTCGCCTTCGCGCTCCCCGCGGCCGGGCTCGCCCGCGCCGACGAGGCGCCCGCCCGGCCCGCGCCCAGGCCGCCCGCGGGGCCCGTCGTCCCGGTCGTCCCCGACGCCGGGCAGGCCCCCCGCGCCGTCGACCTCGCGCTCTGCCTCGACGTGAGCGGGAGCATGAGCGGCCTGCTCGACGCGACGCAGCGCAAGCTCTGGGAGCTCTGCACGCTGCTCGCGCAGGCCCAGCCGGCCCCGCGCCTGCGCGTCGCGCTCTACACGTTCGGCGGCGGCCAGAACGCGGACGACGGCTACGTCGTCCAGGAGGTCGCGTTCACCGACGAGCTCGACCGGGTCTACGAGCGGCTGATCGCGCTCCAGGCCAGCGGGGGCACCGAGTACGTCGGCCGCGTCGTCCGCCGCGCGCTCGACCAGCTCGCCTGGAGCGACGACCCCGGGGCCGTCAAGCTGTGCGTCGTCGCGGGCAACGAGTCGGCCGACCAGGACGCGGCGTTCCCGTTCGTGCGCGTGGCGCAGGACGCGCTCCAGCGCTCGGTCGTCGTGCACGCGATCTTCTGCGGCCCGGACGGGACCGCGGGCGACCCGGCCACCTGGCGCGAGCTCGCCCGCTGGGGCGGCGGCGCCTACGCGGCGATCGACATGCACGGGACCGTGGCCGTGGCGACGCCCTTCGACGAGGAGCTGGGCCGTCTGTCGGTCGCGCTGAACGGGACCTACGTGGCCTTCGGGGCGCAGGGCCAGCGGGCGCAGGAGAACCAGGCCCGGCAGGACCAGGCCGCGGGCGCGCTCGACGGGTCGGTCGCGGCCGAGCGCGCCCGGCTCAAGGGGAGCGCGCTCTACTGCAACGGCTCGTGGGACCTCGTGGACGCCTGCAAGGCCGAGGGCTTCGACTGGGCCAAGGTCGAGGACCAGGACCTGCCCGAGGCGCTCCGCGGCAAGACGGTGGCGGAGAAGGAGGCCTACGTCGCGGCGCGGCGCGCGGAGCGCGCGAAGCTCCAGGCCGAGATCCAGGCGCTCGGCCAGCGGCGCGAGGCCTTCGTGCGCGAGGCCCTGGCGAAGCAGGGCGCGGACGCTGGCCGCTCGATCGACGCCGCGCTCGGCAAGGCGATCCGCGCCCAGGCCGAGGCGAAGGGCCTCCGCTTCGGCGGGCCCTAGCGGGGAGCGAGGTCGGCCGCGCCCGGCCCGAGCGCGAAGCGGATCCCGTCCGGGCGGAGCGCCCGGGCGTCACGAGGGGGTGGAGGCCGGTGGCCGCCGCCCCCTCGTGTCGCTACCGGTCGGACTCGGCGAGGCCCCGGTAGTAGCGCTCGATGATCTCGCGGTAGCGGGCGGGGAACCGCTCGCGGAGGAACTGCACGGCCTCGTCGCGGTCGCGGTCGCGCAGGTTGCCCCAGGCGTCGCTCGTGGGCCCGCGCGGCCCCTCCGTGAGCGCGCCGACCCCGCCCTCGCCGCCCGGGAGTGAAGAACTCGCGGCCGGCCCGGAGGGCTGGCCCGTGCCGCCCGGCTTGCCACCCTGGCCGGGCTTCTGGCCCTGGCCCTGGCCGCCGCCGCCGCCCCCGCCGCCCCCGCACTCCTTCTCGCGCATGAGCTCGATCAGGCGGTCGAGGGCCGCGACGACCTCGGCCTGCTTCTCGCGCGTGGGCTCGCCGGTGCGCGCGCGGTCGAGCATGCCCTCGATCGCCTCCATGCGCTTGGCGATCTCGAGCAGGGGCCCCGAGCCCTCGCCGCGCAGCTCGCGGAGGAGCCAGCGCGCGCCCTCGAGCACGCGCTCGGGGGCCTCCGCGTAGCGCGGGGCCACGGCAGGCGCGCCCGGCGCCACCTCGAGGGCCTCGGGCGCGAGCGCCTCGAGCAGCCTCCGGGCGCGGCCGCGGTCGGAGGTGCCCGCGAGCCCGAGCTCGGGCAGGCGCGCGTGGACCCAGGCCAGGTAGAGGGTCGCCTCGTCGGTCCAGGGCGTCCCCGCGCGCAGGCGGCCGCGCACGGCCTCGAACGCGCCGGCCGCGCCCTCGAGCTCGCCCTGCGCGAGGAGCGCCCGGCCGAGCAGGTAGGTGGCGTGCGCGCGCAGGTGGACGTCGGTCTTCGCGGCGGCGTCGAGCGCCTTGCGCCACAGGTGCGCGTCGTCCTGCCCGCGCTCGCGCGCGGCCCAGGCCTCGGCGTAGGCGGGCTCGGTCGCGAGGAGCGCGGCGTGGACGCGCTCGCGCGCGCTCGCGCCCGGCGCGTCGACGGCGGCGAGCGCCTTCGCGTCGCCGGCGCGGGCGCGCCGGAACGCCGCGACCTTCTCCTCGGCCGTCTGCTCGCGCCCGAGCGGCGGGACGCGCGGGTCCGCCGCCGGGGCGGGGTCGGCGCCGAAGGCGAGCGCGAACGCGGCGAGCGGCCAGGTCGGGCGGCGGACGGGGCGGGGGGCAGCCATGGGGGACCTCGCGACGTGCCCCGAGCATAGCGGGGCCGCGCGGGCGGCGCCGGGGGGGGGGGGGGGGGGCCCCCCCCCA
>JANJTH010000434.1 GCA_024711205.1 Planctomycetota bacterium
CGCGGCGAGGGCCCGGCCGTGGTGGCCCGGCCTCGCCGCCGGGGCCGGCGCGGCGGTCGCCTCCTCGAGCGCCGCGGCGAGCGCCCCCGCCGAGGCGTAGCGGTCGGCCGGGCGCTTCGCGAGCGCCCGGGCGACCACGGCGTCGAGGGCCGGCGGGACCCCGGGCCGCGCGCGCGAGGGGGGCGGCGGGGCGTCGCCCACGATCCGCTGCGAGACCTCGGCGAGCCCGGCGCCGTCGAAGGGGCGCTGGCCCGTGAGCAGCTCGTGGAGGACGACGCCGAGCGCCCACACGTCGGTCCGCGCGTCGACCTCGCCGTGGCGGCCGACGATCTGCTCGGGCGCCATGTAGAGCGGCGTCCCCAGGAGGTCGCCCGTGCGCGTGAGGCGGTCGGCCCCGCCCAGGCCCGCGAGCCCGAAGTCGGTCAGGACCGGCTCGCCGTCCTCGGCGCGGACGAGCACGTTCGCGGGCTTCAGGTCGCGGTGCAGCACCCCGGCCTGGTGGACGTGCTCGAGCGCGCGCGCGAGGGCCGTCGCGAGCGCGAGCGCGCGCGCGAGCGGGAGCGGGCCGCGCGCGAGCGCGCGGTCGAGGGGCTCCCCCTCGACGAGGTCGAGCGCGAGGTACGGCAGCCCGCCGTCGACGCCCGCCGCGTGCACGGCGACCACGTTGCGGTGGCGGCGGATCGCGGCGAGCGCGACCCCCTCCCGGCGGAACCGCGCGAGCCCCTCCTCGTCGGCCTGGTCGGGGAGGATCACCTTGAGCGCGACGTCGCGGCCCGCGGGGTCCCGCGCGCGGAACACGCGCCCCATGCAGCCCCGCCCGAGCTCGGCGACGAGGTGATACCCGCCGACCACCTCGCCCGGCGCGGGGACCCCGCGCCGACGCGCGCTCGCCGTCGGGGCGTGCGTGTCGACCGGCCAGCCGGCCCCGCGGCTCGAGGCCGGGACCCCGGGCAGCCCGCCCCGGGGCGTGCCCGGCGGCGGGGCAGCCCCGCCGCCGGGCGCGAAGGCCGGTGAAGTCACCCCGGCGGGGAGCGCCCCCGTGCCCGGGCGAGGCGGGGGTGTGGCTGGCCAGTCGTGCACGTGCGCTCCGGCGCCGTGCGCCGCGCGGAGCCCGGATTCTCGGGCACGGCGGGCGCATTGACCAGGCCTTGCGAGGACGCGCCGGCTGCGCCACGCTGCCTCGAACATGGCTCCGCCGACCCCGACTCGTCGCCCGGGCCTCCGGCGCCGTCCCGGCGCCTGCCTGGCCCTCGCCGCGGCCCTCGCCGTCGCGGCGGACGCCCGCGCCGACGTCGTCCACCTCACGAACGGGCGGCAGATCGCGGGCTTCGTCGAGGCGGAGGACGACGGCCAGGTCGTCGTCACGACCGGGGGCGGACGGATCACGCTCGACCGGCGCCAGGTCGCCCGGATCGAGCGCGAGCCCCCCGGGCGGACCTGGCTCGGGCTGGCGCGCGCGGCCCGCGCCGCCGGCGACCTCGAGCAGGCCCGGCGCAGCTACGAGAAGGCGATCGCGGCCGGGGACCGCGAGGGCGCGACGGCGAGGACCGAGCTCGAGGCGCTCCTCGGCGCGTCCCGGGCGGAGGAGGCCCCGCGCGGCGAGCGGGTGGTCGCGTGGTCCGGCCAGGGCGACCCGTTCGACGAGCCCGAGCCCGAGGCGCTGATCCGCGAGCTCGAGGCGGCGCTGCCGCTCCGCCCGGACCTCGCGCCTCGGCTCGCGAACGAGCTCGTGCGGCGCGGCGTCCGCCGGCACGAGCAGGGGGAGCACCGGCTCGCCGTGGGCGACTTCCGCCGCGCGCGCGCCGTGCTGACCCGCGCCGAGGACCTGGCCGCGGTCGGCCGGCTCGAGGCGCGTTGTCGGCTCGAGACCGCGAGCCTCGCCGTCCGCCGCGGCGACGAGGCGCTCGCCGTGCACGCGGCCGGGGCGCTGGCCGAGGACCCCGCCGAGGGCCGCGAGGCCGGCTACCTGCTCGGGCGCGCCCACGAGCTCGGCCGGCGGCCCGAGGAGGCGAGGGCGAGCTTCGCGCGGGCGCTCGCCCCGTTCGAGGTGCCGGACCGGCTCGAGCTGCCGACCCTGCGCGAGCTGGCGCGGCTCGCCGCCGCCGGGATCCCCGCCGACGAGACCTCGCCCGGGATCGGGCCGGGCTGGCGGTCGATCCAGACGCCTCGCTTCACGATCGTCCACGAGCAAGGGCTCGACGGGCGCGGGCTGGCCGCGCTGGTCGAGTCGTCGCGCGAGGTGGTCCGGCAGCGGATCGGCCTGCGCGTGGACGAGCGGGCCCGCACCGCGATCTTCGTGTTCCGCACCGCCGAGACCTACCAGGGCTCCCCCGGCGCCCGCGGCTGGTCCGCGGGGCACGCCATGCGCTTGCGCACCGTCGGCGAGGTCGCGCCGACGATCTACCTGCACGCCGAGGGCGACTTCGAGAGCCGCCTCCGCCACGAGCTGACGCACCTCCTCGTGGGCGACGCGCTCGAGGACGCCGTCCTCCCGGTCTGGGTGTCCGAGGGGGTCGCGGTCTACGCCGAGACCGAGGGCTCCCGCCGGCTCTGGCGCGAGCAGGCGCGGCTCCTCGCCGAGCGCGGGCTGCTCCGACCGACCGTCGACGCCGTGGGGCAGATGCTCTACCCGCTCGTCGAGAGCGACGCGGAGGTCGGGCGGTTCTACATTCAGGCCGCCGCCCTGTTCGAGGCGCTCGCGGACCGGACCGGGGTCCCGCGCGCGCTCGACGCGGCCCGCCGGATCAACACGGACGGGCCGGACGCGGCGCTGCGCCGCGCAGGCATGTCCGTCCCTGCCCTCGACGAGGCCGTGGAGCGCCTGCTCCGCCGGTGAGGGCCGCCGGGGCGGGAGGGGCGCCCGGCGCGCCGGGAGCCCTCGGCGCTGGCGCCCGGGGCGGGGGCGTGGTAAAAACCGCGACTCGAAACCAGGCCGCCCCGGGCGGGGTCGCCTCCCGATCGCAGAAAGGAAGCGGCCGCCGTGCCTCGTGGTGACCGTCAGAAGAAGCTCGCGCGCCTGCAGTGGCGGAGCAAGAAGGCGAACCGCGGCCGCAAGGGCGCGTACGGCGGGCGCCGCCACTTCGCCACCTGGGCCGAGGTCCGGGCCCAGATCCAGAAGAACGCCACGACGATCATCGTGCCGAAGAAGGCCGACGACGCCGCGGACGCCGGCACCAACCCCGGCGCGTAGCGACCTTCGCCCGGGCCCAGGCCCCGGGCGTCCCTCGCCCGATCCCGACGCCTCGCGAGTCGGCCCTGCCTGCGTGCAGGGCCGCCGCGCGTTCCGGAGGCCGCGCGCGGCGGCACCGGCCCCCTACAGGCCGAACTGGGCCATCTTCCGCCGGAACGTGGCCCGGTTCATGCCGAGGAGCCGCGCGGCCTGGACCTGGTTGCCGCCCGTGACGTCGAGGGCCGCGGCCACGAGGACGCGCTCGACCGCGGCGCGGATCCGGTCGTAGGCCTCGCCCGCCGCCGGGTCGTCCTCGGGCGCCTCCGGCCCACCCGGCGCGCCGCGCTCGAGGTCGGCCAGGAGGGCCGCCCGCACGAACGCGCGGGCGGCGTCGACGAGCGCCTCGAGCGAGCCCGGCGGCGCGGCGAGGCCCGGGAGCGCCGTCCGCGCCGGCGTCGGCTCGGGCTCGTCGCGGGCGGGCGCGCGGAGGTGCTCGGGGCCCAGGACGACCCCGGCCCCGAGCGCGACGAGGGCGACCTCGACGACGGACCGAAGCTCCCGCACGTTGCCCGGCCACGGCCGGGCGGCGAGCAGCGCGAGCGCCGCGGGGGTCGGGCGGACGTCGGGGCGGCCGGCCCGCGCGAGGAAGTGGGCCACGAGGAGCGGCACGTCGTCGAGGCGGTCGCGCAGGGGCGGGACGTCGACGGTGGCGACCGCGAGCCGGTAGTAGAGGTCCTCGCGGAAGGTGCCCTCCTCGACGCGGCGCTCGAGCGGGGCGTTCGTGGCGGCGATCACGCGCACGTCGGCGCGCCGCTCGCGGTCGCAGCCGACGCGCGCGTAGGTCCGCTCCTCGAGGAAGCGGAGCAGCTTGGCCTGCCCGGCCGGCGTGAGCTCGCCCACCTCGTCGAGGAGGAGCGTGCCCCCGGCCGCGGCCTCGACGCGCCCGGGGCGGCTGCGGACCGCGCCCGTGAAGGCGCCCCGCTCGTGCCCGAACAGCTCGGCCTCGAGCAGCGCGTCGGGGAGCGCGGCGCACGAGACCGCCACGAACGGGCCGCCGCGCCGGGCCGAGAGCGCGTGGATCGCGCGCGCGACGCGCTCCTTGCCCGTGCCGCTCTCGCCGCGCACGAGCACGGTCACGTCGCTGCGGGCGAGCGCGCCCACGCGCCGGGCCAGGTCGAGCACGGCCCGCGAGCGGCCGACGAGCAGCGCGTCGGCCGCCGCGTCGGCGGCCGGCGCTCCAGCGGGGGCGC
>JANJTH010000436.1 GCA_024711205.1 Planctomycetota bacterium
CCGCGACCGCCGCGCGCAGGCCCACCGGGCAGCGGGCCGGCACGCGCTGCCCGGTCGTCGCGGCGAGGAGCCCGTCGGCCCGGGCCTCGTCCACGCCGACGGCGATCGCGGCCGGGCGGAGGTGGACCAGGTAGGCGACGGGCGGCGGGCCGGACGGGGCGACGCGGAGCCGGCCGTCCGCCTCGGCGGCCGCGCGGTCGGTCCACACCGCCTCGTGGCCGGGGTCGAGCGTCGGATCGGCCACGAGCTCGGCCGCGAGCCAGGCCGGGACCGGCTCCCCCGGGTGCTCGAAGCGGAACCACCCGCCGAGCGGCCGCGGCCAGCGGCGCGCGAGCGCGCGCCCGACGGCCGAGGGCCGGTGCGTGTAGAGGTGCACGGTCCAGCGGCCCGGCGGGACCGCGACCACGTGCAGGGCCGCGGGCGCCGACGCCGCCCCCGCGGCCTCGGGGACGGGCTCGCGCGCCTCGCCCCAGGGCGCCGCCTCGAGGTCGCCCGCGAGCGCGACCCACCCGGCGCGCACCTCGAGGGGGCCGCGCGCGCGCGCGAGCCACTCGGCGTCCTCGTCCTCGGTGAGCGAGCCCCCCACGACGACGCGGACGACCGCGCCCGCCCCGGCCTCGGGCTCGACGGCGAGGAGCGCCGCCTGCTCCTTGCGCACGAGCGCCGCCGGGTCGCCGCGGCCGCTCGCGAGCGTGGCCGCGCCGGCGGCCTCGACGACCGCCAGCGCGCGGACCGGGCCCGCGAGCACGACGTCGCGGCGCGCGCTCCCCGTCGGACCCAGGCCCGGGAGTCGGCCCGACGCGCTCGAAGCGGGCGACGCCGGCTTCGACCCGCCGCTCGCGGGGCCCGCCGGCCTGGGCGCCTTCGTGCGCCCGCTCGTCGCCGGGTCGGCCTTCCCCGCGCCGGCCGCCTTCGCGCGCCCGCTCGCGACCGCCTTCGCCGCGCCCGAGGCCTTCACCGCGCCCGTGGCCTTCGCCGCGCCCGACGCCTTCGCCGCGCCCGACGCCTTCGCGCGTCCGCTCGCGACCGACTTCGCGCGCTCGCTCGAGCCCGCCTTCGCGCGGTCGCTCGAGCCCGCCTTCGCCCGTTCGCTCGCCGCGCCCGTGGCCTTCGCCGCGCCCGACGCCTTCGCGCGTCCGCTCGCGACTGCCTTCGCGCGTTCGCTCGAGCCCGCCTTCGCGGGGGCCTTCGCCGCCTGCGCCTTCCCCTGTCGCCCGCTGGCCCCGCCGGCGGGTCGTGCACGCTGCGCCATGGCTCCCCCTCACCGTGGGTCTAGCACCTCCGGGGACGGCGCGCCGCCCGGCGACTGAACCCCTGCCGCCATCGGGGTTACCCTTCGAGCCCGCCGCGCGAAGGGAAGTCCGCGCCATGGTGCTCCTCGATCTGCCCTTCCCGGGGCGCCTCCTCGCGCTCGTCGTCGTGCTGAGCGCCCTCGCCACGCTCGATCGCTGGCGCTACGGGCCCGCCGCCCGCCGCGGCCGCGAGTACCTCGCGCTCGCCGCCTGCGGCGCCCTCGGGGCCGCGTTCGGCCTCGCGGCCGACCAGGTCACCTCCCGGCTCTCGCCTGCCTACTTCGTGTGGGGCAAGGGCCTCGACGAGGGCCCCGGGTTCGCCCGCGCCGTGGTCGAGCTCTCGCTCCAGGCTGGCCTCGTCGCGGGGCTCGTGCTCGGCGGCGTCCTCCTGCTCGCGAACCAGCCCGGCCCGGGGCGCCCCGCCCTCGCGCTCCCGGCGCTCGTGGGCCTCGCCCGCTGGCCGGCGCTGCTCGCGGCCGCGCTCGCGCCGCCCAGCGCCGCCGTGCTCGGCACCTGGGATCCGCTCGGGCTCGTGGCGGACTTCGACGGGCTCGGGCTCACACCCCTCGAGCGCGCCTGGGTCGCGCGCGTGTGGGGCGCCCACGTCGGGATCTACCTCGGCGCCGTCGTCGGCACCGTCGCCGCCTGCCTGGCGGTCCGCGCCCGCCGGCGCGGCCCCCTCGGCCCCGCCGTCCCGGCCGACCTGGCCGGCCCGGCCCCCGGGTCGGCCGGGTAGAACGCAGGCCCGGAGGGCACGCCACGCCCTCCTGCAGGAGGCCCCGTGCCGCCCGTCAGGATCGACGCCCCGACCGTGATCGCCGCGGCCGGGAACAAGCCCAAGCGGATCGAGGAGTTCGTGGGCCGCGTGAACTCCGGCACCGCCGCCGTGAGCGTCGCGCGCATGACGAGCCCGTCCGGCTGGGTCGAGCCCGGCCAGACCCCCGCCTTCGACGAGTACACGGTCGTCCTGCGCGGCTGCCTCCGCGTCGAGCACCGGGGCGGCGAGGTCCTCGTGCGCGGCGGGCAGGCCGTCGTCACGCGCGCGGGCGAGTGGGTCCGCTACTCGACGCCCGAGCCCGAGGGCGCCGAGTACGTCGCCGTGTGCCTGCCCGCGTTCTCGCCCGACACCGTGCATCGCGACGAGGGCTGACGGTGGCCCCCTCGCGGAGCGCCGGGGCGTGAGGGGCCGCCGCGAGCCCAGGGACCGGGAGCCGCCCGCGGTCCCGCTCCCGCCGCTCGCCGACCTGCACCGCCACCTCGACGGCGCCGTCCGCCGGGCGACGCTCGAGGAGCTCGCGCGCGCGCGGCCGCTCCCTGCGCCAGGACCTGTGGCTCCGGCCGGGGCTCGGGCTCGAGCGCGTGCTGTCGCGCCTGCGCCTCGTGCTCGAGCACCTGCAGGAGCCGGCGACCGTCCGGCGCGTCGCCGCGGAGGCGTGCGAGGACGCGGCCGCCGAGGGCGTCACGACGCTCGAGCTCCGGCTCGCGCCGCAGCTCCACCGCGGCGGCCCGCCCGAGGAGGTCGTGGACGCCGCGCTCGACGGGGTCGCCGGGCGGGCCGGGCTCGTCCTGTGCGGGCTCCACGGCGAGCCGCCGGCCGTCCTCGAGGGCCTGGTCGAGCTCGCGGCCGGGCGGCCCGGGGTCGTGGGGATCGACCTCGCCGGCGCGCCCAGCCCGGAGCACCGCTGGATCCTCGAGAGCTACGCGCGCGCGTTCCGGCGCGCGCGCGACCTGGGCCTCGGCCGGACCGTGCACGCGGGCGAGGGCCGGACGGCCGAGGAGGTCGAGTGGGCGGTCGAGGCGCTCGGGGCCACGCGCGTGGGCCAGGCGACGACGCTCGCCGACGACCCGGACGTGCTCGCGCTCGTCGTCGCGCGCGGCGTCGTCGTCGAGGTGTGCCCGACGTCGAACCTCCACGCCGAGTGCGTGCCGTCCTTCGACGAGCACCCGCTCGGGCGGCTCCTCGACGCGGGCGCGCGCGTCACGATCGGGACGGACTACCCGACGCTCGCGGGCGTCGACGCGCCCGCGGAGTACCGACGCGCGCTCGCGCTCCCGGGCGTCGGCCCCGCGCGGCTCGCCGCGCTCGTCGCGACCGGCCACGAGGCCGCGTTCCGCCGGGGCGGCTGACGCACATCTCGCCCGCGCCCCGAGCTGGACCGCCCGTCCCCTTGCGCGACGACCGCCGCCGGGGCTTCCATGCAGGGGTGGCGCCGCGGCGCGGGGGGGCGGGGTGTCCGAGGGAGCGGCCGGCTTCGACGACGCCCTCGTCCGGGCCGCCCTCGCGGCGGCCGGCGCGGGCGCCCTCGCCTGGAGCCTGGAGACCGACGTCGTCGAGCTCTCGCCCGAGGCGGCGCGCCTCCTCGGGCTCGCGCCGGGCGCGTTCGCGGGCACGCGCGCGGCGCTCCTGGCCCTCGTCCACGACGACGACCGGACGCGCGCCGCGGCCGAGCTCGCACTGGTCGCCCGGGACGGCGCGCCCTGGGCGTCCGAGCTGCGGATCGCGCCGCCCGGGGGCGCGCCCCGCTGGGTCGAGGTCCGCGGCGCCCTCGCGCCCGAGCCCGGGTCGTCGCGCCTGCTCGCGATCGTCGGCGCCGTCGACGACGCCGCGCGCCTCGACCACTCGCTCCGGCGCGTGTTCGAGCACACCCCGGGCGTGGCGATCCAGGTCTACGACGGCGAGGGGCGGGTCCTCGCCTGGAACCCCGCGTCGGCCCGCCTGTTCGGGTTCCCGGCCGAGGAGGCGCTCGGCCGGACCCTCGACGCGCTGATCCAGACGCCCGAGGAGGCCGCCGCCTTCCGCGAGACCCTGGCCCGGATCGCGGCCACCGGGACGCCCGTCGGCCCGAGCGAGTACGCGTTCCGGCGGCGCGACGGCGCGCGAGGCTGGTGCCTCTCGACGACGTTCGCGATCCCGGGCGAGGGCGGGCGCCCGCGGTTCGTGTGCATGGACGTCGACCTGACCGCGCATCGGCAGCTCGAGGAGGGGCTCCGCCGCGCGCAGAAGCTCGAGGGGATCGGGCGGCTCGCGGGCGGCGTGGCCCACGACTTCAACAACCTGCTCACGAGCGTGCTCGGCCACACGGCCCTCGCCCAGCGGCTGGCCCCGCCGCCCGACGTGGCGGAGCACCTCGCCGCGATCGCGCTCGCCGCCCAGCACGGCGGCGAGCTGACCGGGCAGCTCCTCGCCTTCGCGCGCCGCCAGCACCTGGCCCCCCAGGACGTGGACCTGAACGCGAAGCTCGTCGAGGTCGACCGGCTGCTCCGCCGGGTCCTGGGCGAGCACATCGAGCTCGTGACCCGGCCGAGCCCCGACGCGCCGTCGGCGCGCGTCGACCCGGGGCAGCTCTCGCAGGTGCTCATCAACCTGGCGCTGAACGCGCGCGACGCGATGCCCGGGGGCGGCCGCCTCACGATCGAGTGCGGGACGGCCACGCTCGAGCCGGACGCCCCAGCCCGGCCCCCCGAGGTCCAGCCGGGCCGCTACGCCCTGCTCGTCGTGTCGGACACGGGCGCGGGGATCTCCGAGGAGGACCGCGTCCGCCTGTTCGAGCCGTTCTTCACGACGAAGCAGGCCGGGGCCGGGACCGGCCTCGGCCTCGCCACCTGCTACGGGATCGTCCGCCAGCACGGCGGGCACATCGCGATCGAGAGCGAGCTGGGCCGCGGCACGACCTGCCGCGTCTACCTCCCGCCCGGGCAGGGGCCCCTCGCACCGGCCGCGCCGGCCGCGCCGCCCCCCGCGCCGGGACGCGGCGGCGAGACGGTGTTCGTGTGCGAGGACGACCCGAGCGTCCGCCGGGTCCTCGTCGAGCTCCTCGCCACGAGCGGCTTCCGGGTCGAGGCGGCCGCCCGCGCGGAGGAGCTCCTCGCGCGCGTCGTCGCCCACGCGGGCCCGATCGACCTGCTCGTGACCGACCTGGTCATGCCCGGGCTCGGCGGCGCGGAGCTCGCGCAGCGCGTCCAGGCCCTCCGGCCCCGGGTCCCCGTCCTGTTCATCAGCGGCTACGCGGAGCACGCGCTCGCGCGGGGCGGTCGGCTCGGCCCCGGGCAGGACCTGCTCGCGAAGCCGTTCCGCCTCGACGAGCTCCTGCGCCGCGTCCGGCTGGCGCTCGACCGGGCGCCGCCCTGACGCGCGGGCGCGCGACCGGGGCGGCGCTCCGCGCGGCCCCGCGCCCTCCCGGGCGGGGGGCCCCCGCCGGACGCTACCGCCCGTCGACGTCGCCCAGCGCGCCCACGACGCCGCGCGTGCGGGCGGCCTCGCCCCCGCGCGGGGCCCCGCGCAGGTGCGGGTTGTCGACGTAGGTCCGGCTGAAGCCCTCGGGCTCGAACAGGACCGCCACGACGCGGGCCGGGTCGACGAACAGGTCGCCCTCGAGGATCGTCAGGCGCGGGTCGCGCAGGCGCCGCTCGCCGTGCGCCTCCTCGTACTCGCCGTGCGCCGCGTCCGACCAGGCCCACGGCGGGATCGCCCGGTCGTCGAGCCCGACCCGCCCGCGCAGGCGCCGCGGCAGCTCGAGGTCGGACCCGCGCGGCTGGACCGTGTCGTCCGTCGTGAAGGCCGCGCCGTCCGCCGCCCGCTCGAGCAGCTCGGCCATCGGCCGCAGGCCGTAGCCGCAGGCCGGGTCGTCGAGCCCGCGCGGGGCCTGGGCCTGGCCGGTCGGGTAGTAGACGACGCCCGTGTCGCGGCCGAAGGGGCGCGCGTCGTCGCGGCCCGTGAACCCGACGACCAGGTGGTCGCGCGGCTCGACCCACACCTGGGCGTGGCTCCGCTCGAGGTCGACCCAGGGGTGGTCCGCCTCGTCGACGAACCGGACCTCGCCGTTCCAGCTCCCCTCGTTGCGCTTCCAGCGCACGTCCCGGGCGAGCCCGAACGCGTCCATGCGCTCGCCGCTGCAGGTGAGCAGGAGCTCGACCTCGCGGGCCCGCGGCGCGCCCTTCCGCGCGACGACGAGCGCCCCGCCCATGTCGTTCTCGTGGCGGTTCAGCGCGGCGAGCGGGCCGACCGACTCGCGCCGCGGCCAGTAGAAGGCGTAGGTCGCGAACCAGTGCGTCTCGGTCTCCTTCACGTCCCAGTAGACCCAGGCCGTCGCGTCGCCCGTCTCGGCCCGCTCCCAGTTGTTCCGCGTGTCCCAGTCGCCGTCGTAGTCGACGCGCCGCAGGAGGTCGGCCCGCGACTTCGTGCGCTGGTAGAGCACCGGCGCGAAGCGCGCCGCGACCTGCTCGGGCGTCTCGGGCACGGCCCGCGCCAGCCCGCGCTCGGCCCAGGCCGCGGCGAGGCCCGCCTCGTCGAGCAGGAGCTTGCCCGAGTCGTTCGACGGGCCCTTCCAGGTCCGGCCCATGAACGCGTCGGCGATCGGCCGCGTGAGGTCGCGGATCTGCTCGACGAGGCGCGTCAGCGCCTCCTTGAGCACGTCGCCGAGCTCGAGCTCGAACACGACGCCGGCGCCCGCGCCGATCCCGGTCGAGAGCGACGCGCCCACGTCGAACCGGAGCTTGCCCGTCCACTCGACCTCGAGCGTCGCGTGGGCCTCGGCCATGGCGCCCGCGTGGACCGACGCGTAGGGGATCACGCGGAGCTTGACGATCCGCAGGTCGAGCTCGATCGGGAGGCGCGCCGACGAGCTCACACCGACGCCGGCGCGCACCGAGCCGTGGGCCGCGACGCCGCGCTCGGTCACGACCGCGGTCCCGTTCGCCTCGACGTTCGAGGCCATGTCGACGACCGTCGCCATGAGCATGGCCCGCAGCCCGAGCTCGCCCGCGTGCGCCTCGAGCTCGCGGCTCGTCACGTCGGCCCGCACGCCCGTGAGCCGGGCCCGCGCCGTGAACGTCGCGCCCAGGCCCTCGATCGAGCGCCCGAACGCGTCGGGCATCTCGACCCGGCCGGCGCGGGCGCGCGCCAGGCCCTCGACCTCGGCCGCCGTGAGCTTGAGGTTGCCGAGGCGCGAGGAGTACTCGCGCTCGAACAGGACCTCGCGCATGCGCGCCTCGTCGTGCCAGAAGGTCACGTTCGGCAGGGGGAGGTTCGAGCGCACGTCGACGCCGCCGTCGTCGCGCCGCTCGCTCCAGGCGAAGCGCGGCGTGCCGCCGGCCATCACGCGGTTCGCGAACAGCCAGTGGCTCAGGTCGCCCGCGCGGAGCGTGTCGCGGTCGGGCGAGGCCCCGTTCGACGGCCCGAGCGCGCCGTCGGCCCGGAACACGCCGAGCCGGGCGTCGCGCAGCCGGATCAGGTTCGCGATCACGGCCCGCTGGAGGGCCTGGTCGACGAGGTGGTAGACCAACCGGTCGGGCATGCCGCCCAGGCGGGCCCGCTCCTCCTGCCAGACCCGCTCGAAGAGCCGCTCGGAGACCTGCCCGACGCGGCGGAGCTCCTCCTTGATCGCGCGCCCGAGGTGCCCGTCCTTGCGCGCCGCGCGGAGCCGGGCCCAGGCCTCCTTGCCGAACGGCTCGAGCTCGGACTTCGCGATCGCCTCGAGGTTGCGGGTCTCCTCGTCGAGCAGCTTCTCGAGCGCCCGGCTGGGCGCCTTCGAGATCCCGTCGCGGAGGGTCTCGCGGGAGGCGTCCCCGAGGGCCCGCAGCTCGTCGTCGAGCAGCCACTCCTGCGCGGAGGCGGGGGACCCGACGGCGAGCGCCAGACCGAACAGCAGGACCAGGATCGGACGGGTCACGGCGGCCTCCACGCCCAGGCTACGTGCAAGTGCCAGGCCGTTCCACCATTGGACCTTTCAGCTCCATTTCATGAGCGAATGCGTCTCGTTTCTGGCTCGCCCACCCGGGCCGCCTCGGGGGTGCTGCACCGGGTGGCGCCTCGAACGAGGCCGGCGGACACTCACTCCGTGGATCCGTCGCCCGGATCGGCCCAGCCCCTCGACGTCGACCCGGCCGCCCTCGCGGGGGCGCGCGCCGATCCACGACGCCAGGTCGGTCGGTTCCTGCTCCTCGCCGAGCTCGGCCGGGGCGGCATGGGGGCGGTCTACCGGGCCTGGGACGACCAGCTCGGGCGGCAGGTCGCGCTCAAGCTCGTGCTCGACGGCGGCCCGGACGCCGAGGCGCTCGCGCGGTTCGCGCGGGAGGCGGAGGCGCTCGCGCGGGTCCGCCACCCGAACGTGCTGGCCGTCTACGAGGCCGGCGAGGCGGGAGGCCGCCCCTACCTCGTGACGCCGCTCCTCGCGGGCGGGACCCTCGAGGCGCTCCTGCGCGGCGACGGCCTCGTCCGCGTGCCCGTGCGCCGCCGGGTCGAGCTCGTGCGGGACGTCGCGCGCGGCCTCGCCGCCGCGCACGCGCAGGGGGTGCTGCACCGCGACCTGAAGCCCCACAACGTGCTGCTCGACGCCGGGGGCCGGGCGCAGGTCGCCGACTTCGGGCTCGCGCGGCTCGCGGGCGACCACGCGCGGCTCACCGCGACCGGCGAGCTGCTCGGGACCCCCGCCTACGCCGCGCCCGAGCAGCTCGGCGAGGGCCGGGCCGACGCGCGCAGCGACGTGTATGGCCTGGCCGGGGTCCTCTACTTCGCGCTCACCGGGGCCCCCCCGTTCGACGGGGCGACGCCGGTCAACGTGATCTCCGCCGTCCTCCGGCAGCCGCCGCCCCGGCCGTCGACGCGCGCCCCCGACGTGCCCGCGGCGCTCGAGGACCTGTGCCTGGCCGGCCTCGCGAAGGACCCGGCGGCGCGGCCCGCTTCCGCCGAGGCGTTCGCGCGCGCGCTCGACGCCTGGCTGGCCGGCGCGGCGGCGCGGCCCTCCGCGCGCGCGG
>JANJTH010000494.1 GCA_024711205.1 Planctomycetota bacterium
CGGCGTCGGGCGGCGTCACGCGGCCTCCCCGCCCGCCGCGGCGGCGCGCCCGGCGGGCTGCGGGGCGAGGCGGCCGAGCACGGTCTCGCCGCCGCGGACGACGTCGCCGACGCGGACGGCGGGCGCGAAGCCGGCGTCGACCGGGACGAGGAGCTCGGTGCGCGAGCCGAGCTTGATCATGCCGTAGCGCTCGCCCCGCGCGAGGCGCTGCCCCGGCCGCGCGCCGCACACGATCGTGCGCGCGAGCGCCCCGGTCACCTGGCGCACGCCGACGAGCAGGCCCGCCTCCGTCCGGAGGCCGAGCAGCACGGCCTCGTTCTGGTCGATGCACGCGGGCGTCGTGGCGGCCAGGCACTTGCCCGCGATCGGGACGACCGCGACGACCTCGCCGGCCGTGGGCGCGCGGTTCACGTGGACGTTGAGGGGCGAGAGGAAGATCCCGATCCGCAGCGCGCGCCCGCGCAGGACGTGCGGCTCCTCGACCTCGACCACGTCGGTGACGACCCCGTCGGCCGGCGACACCCAGGCCTGGGCGTCGGCGGGCGGGGTCCGCTCGGGGTCGCGGTAGAAGCTGAGCACGAACAGCCCGGCCCCGAGCGGCGCGAGGGCGGCCCAGGCCCAGGCGGGGTGCCCGAGGTGCAGGGCGAGCGCGGCGCCCGCGGCGCCGAGGACCCACAGCGTCAGGACCTGGAGGGCGCACGTCGCGCCGGCGTAGGGGCTCACGAGCATGACGACCTCGACTCCTCGGCGGGGGGTGGGGGGCCGCGGCGGCTGCTCCGCGGCGGCCGTCCCGCGGTCGGCCCTCGGGCGCGGGGGCGCCCAACAAACGGCGGGCCCGACGCCGCGGCCGGTTCGCGGCGGAGGATACCACCCCCCTGCCGGCCTCGACTTGCGCGCGCCGACCCCGTCGGCCCGGGGGCCCCGGGGTGGCGGCGAGGCGGTCGGGCCCGCACACCGTGCGTCGAGGGTCGGACGGCCACGAGCGGAGTGGTCGGGGGGCCGCGGCGCGCATGTCCGGGGCCACGGCGAGGGCGCGCCGCCGGGCCGGCGGCGCGCGGCTAGACTCGGTGCGTGCCGGCGATCGAGTTCGCGTGCCCCCATTGCGACTTCCCGACCCGGGTCCCGGCGGACCTGGCGGGCAAGCAGGGGCGGTGCTCGAGCTGCAAGCGCGTGATCGAGGTCCCCGACGTGCCGCCCGTCTCGTCGCGCGCCTCGGGGCGCTCCCCGCTCGCCGTGACCCCCGACCCGGGACGGGTCTCGGGGCGGACCGGCGCCGCGCCGGAGCGGCGCCCCTCGACCCGGGCGTCGGCCGCGCACCCCGGCCGGTCGAGCGACGTCGGCGGGCCGGCGCAGGGGCGGCCGTCCGAGGCGGGCGGCGTCGACGAGGCCCGGCGCTCGGGCGGCGGGCGCGTCGACCGCGCGCGCCGCGCGCGTCCGCCCTCGGGCGCGCGCGAGGCCGACCCCGCCCCGCCCGGGGACCCCGAGCACGCCGAGGACGAGGCGTCCACCGGCAAGGTCGACGTCGCGGCGCTCGTCGCGCAGGTCGACGCGCGCGGCGGGGGCGGCGGGGGCGGCGGCGGCGGGGTCCCGCGGATCGCCTGGGTCGCCGTCGTGCTGACGGCGCTGTTCCCGGCGATCGGGGTCGGCGTGTCGCTGTTCGCGATCAAGGAGGCGACGCGCCGCGGCCGGGGCGTCGGGCTCGCCTGGGGCACGCTGCTCGTCGGCGTCACGATCTTCGTGAGCCAGCTCCTCTACCTCGTCTCGGGCCGGAGCAAGCCCGTCCTGTTCGGGAGCATGGCGGTCATGCTCGCGGCCGGGATCCCGCTCGTGCGCCGCCTCGCTCGTGGCGCCGGCCTCCGCGGCGCCTGACCCGGTGGCGGCGCCCCCGCCGGGAGGGCCCGGCGGCGCCCCGTGGACCGGGCGCCCGCCGCGCCCGTTCGAGCTCGTGCCGCGCCCGCGGTTCGCCGGCCGCCCCCTGGGGTCGCTCGCGCTCGGGGTCGCGCTCCTCGCCTGGTTCGCGCTCGAGGTGGCGCTCGGCGGGGCGACCGACGCCTGGACGCTGACGCGCCTGGGCTGCCTGCGGCGCGACCTCGTGCTCGAGCGGGGCGAGCTCTACCGGCTCGTGACCGCCACGTTCCTCCACGGCGGCGCGCTGCACCTGCTCCTCAACGGGCTGGCCTTCGCGCAGCTCGCGCCGCTCGTCGAGGTCGTGTGGGGGACGCGCCGGTTCGTCGTCGCCTACCTGCTGTCGGCGCTCGGCGGGACGCTCGCCTCGGTCTCGCTCCACGCGCTGCCGTCGGTCGGCGCGTCCGGGGCGATCCTCGGGCTCGCGGGGCTGCTGCTCGGCGCGACGGCCTGGGGCGGGCCGGCCTGGCGCCCGTGGCTGCGCGCGCTCCTCGGGCGGCGCCTGCTCGCGGGCGTGCTGCTCACGTTCGCGCTCGGGCTCGCGCTCCAGCTCGCCTGGGCGCCGGTCGTCGACAACCCGGGCCACCTGGGCGGGTTCCTGACCGGGCTCGCGCTGAGCGCGGCCTGGCGTCGGCCCGAGCGCCCGGCCGGGCCCGGGGCGCTCGCCGCCGCGGCCGCGCTCGTCGCCGCGACGGCCCTCGCGCTCGCCTGG
>JANJTH010000497.1 GCA_024711205.1 Planctomycetota bacterium
CGGGCGGCCCCGAGCCCGCCGAGGCCGCGGCGCTGGCCCTGGTCGCCGCCGGGGACCGCGCCAGCGTGGCCGCGCGGCACGCGCTCGACGGCGGCGACGCGCGGCATCACGCGGCGCTCGCCGCCTCGTACGCCGCCTACGCCGCGGCGGGCCTCCTCGACGCGGCGGCCCTCGACTACGCGGCCCTCGCGCTCGTCCACGGCAGCCTCGCCTGGACCCGGGCCGGGCGGGCCCCGCCCCCGGCCGACGACGAGTCGTCCGCGCTGCGCGCCCCGGTCGTCGCGGCGGCCCGGCAGGAGGTCCTGGCCTGGGCCCTGGATCCGGCGGCTTCTGCTTCATAAGGGCATACTTGGCAGCCAGTTCAAGCGGTCGCTTGACGTCGGGAGCGCCGGCGGGCAGAATCCAATCAATCGATTGATTGGCGCCGCCAGGAGGTCCCCGTGGAGTCCACCCAGCCCTGCCTCGATCCCCTCGCCGCCCCGTCGGATGTCCTGACGGGCGCCCCGGTCGCGGAGGCGATCACCGACCCGGCCGAGGCCGCCCGCGCGGCGGCCCTCCTCCCGCTCTCGACCCGCTTCACGCTCGGGGCCGAGGTCACGCCGCTCCAGCGCGCGTTCCTCGACCTGCACGGGTTCTGCGTGTTCGCGGGCGTCGCGCGCCCCGACGAGGTCGCGCGGATCGACGCCGAGGTGCGCGGCGTGCAGGACCGCTGGCTCGCCGAGGGGCGGACCAAGGTCCACGGGATCCCGCTGTTCGTCGGGCGCGACCCCGAAGGCGCCCCGTTCGTCCAGCGCTTCGCCTTCACGTCGCTCTTCTCGGAGTGGCTGCACGGCTTCGTCCACGACGCCCGGTTCGAGCCCGTCCGCCTGCTCGTCGGGCCCGAGGCCCGCGTCGGCTCGCGCGAGAAGGACGGCGTCGTGTTCAACCGCAACCTGAACGTGCCCGGGAGCGCCTACCCGCGCCTCGGCTGGCACACCGACGGCCTGCGGGACCTGTTCCTCGGCCGCCTGCCCGGGCCCATGCTCAACGTCGGGCTCCACCTCGACCGCGTCCGCGCCGAGGACGGCGGGCTCCGCCTGATCCCGGGCTCCCATCGCCAGGGCTTCTGGTCCATGTGCTTCCACAAGCCCTACTTCGTCGCGCATCGCCCCGACGCGCGCGAGGTCGCGGTCGAGACCGAGCCGGGCGACCTCACGATCCACGACGGGCGCCTGTGGCACCGCGTCGAGGCCTCCCCCCACACGGGCTGGCGGAGCCTGCGCCGCACGATGTACGTCCCCTACGTCACGGGCCCCTTCGAGCCGAAGCGCGAGGACAGCCCGACGCCCGCGTACCACCACGTGGGGCGGCTCCTGCGCTGGGTCAAGCGGACCCTGCGCCGGCCGGCCCCCGCGGCGCGCTGAGCGCGACGCCGTGGCGACCGCCGCGTCGGAGGACACCGCGGCCCGGATCCTCGAGGCCGGGATCGCCTGCTTCGCCGAGCGCGGGTTCGACGGCGCGTCGACCCGCGCGCTCGCGGCCGCCGCCGGCGTGAACGTCGCGACGCTCGCGTACCACTTCAAGGGCAAGGAGGGGCTCTACGAGGCCGCGGTCGACCGGATCTACGCGCGCCTGCGCGCGCTCGTCCCCGGCCTGACCTTCCCCGAGGGGGCGGACGCGCGCGCGCGCGTCGACGCGATCGTGCGGCTCGCCTGGCGGTTCCTCCGCGCCCACCGGACCGAGGTCCGGCTGCTCCTCCGCCACGTCCTCGAGCACGGGCGCCTGCCGGGCCGCGTCCACGACCGCTGGCTCGCGGACCTCCTCGACCAGGCCGGCTGGGCCTGGGCGCTCCTCGGCCTCCCGCCGGACCCGGCCTGGCGGCTCCACCTGCTCACGCTGAACCACCTGCTCGCGCGCTACGCGATCAGCGACGATGCCGACCTCCGCCCGTTCGCGCCGGACGCCGACCCGGCCGACCCCGCGGCGCTCGACGGCGCCGTCGAGGACCACCTCGCCGGCGCCGCCTGCCGCCTGCTGGGGGTCTGACCCGCGCGACGCGGGGCCGGCCCGGGCGCGCTCCGCTCCACGCGTCGGCCGGGAGCGCCGCGCGCCGCGCGACCCCGCGACGGATCCCCCGCGCTCAGCGCCCGCGGAACACCCTGCGCGCCCAGGGGCTCGCGGCGGCCGCGACCTCCCGGGCCCGCGCGCGCACGAGGTCGGCGTCCACGGGGGGCGCCTCGCCGCGCGCGCGCGCCTCGTCGACGACGGCCTGGAGCCCGAGCCACGCGCGCGCGATGGCCTCGTTGAGCCGCTGCGCCGCGGCCTCGTCGGTCCCCCACGCCGAGCCCGCCACGGGTCGCCCCTCCGTCAGCACGAGGAGGTCCCGGGCCGCCTCGGCCAGGGGCCGGCGCGACCGGGCCAGCTCGACCGCGGCGACGGGGTCCGTGGCGGCGAGCAGGGCGAGCGCGCCCACCGCCTCCTCGCGGAGCGCGCCCAGGCCGGCCGTCGCCGCCGCCGCCTCGAGCTCGCGCAGCGCCGTCGCGTGCGACGCGGCGGTGAGCCCGGCCCTGGACGTGCCCCGCCGGAGGAGCTCCGCCGCCTCGTCGAGCGCGCCCTGGGCCACGAGCACGCGCGCGAGCTCGCCGCGCGCCGACACGGTGTCCCGCACCCCGGTCGTCGCGCGCTCGAGCGCCGCGCGCGCCTCCGCGAGGTCGACCCCGTGACCGCCCAGGCGCGCGAGCTCGCTCAGGAGCGCGGCCGCGCGCTCGAAGGCCGCCTCGTCGTGCGTCTCCGGGCGGGCCACGAGGTCGCGCAGGAGCGCGACGCCCCGGGCCGCCGCGGCCGGGCCGTCGTCGAGGAGCGCCCAGGCGAGCTCGAGCTGGCACTCCGCGTCGCCGGCCGCGGTCCCCTGCTCGAGCAGGAAGCGCGCCGTCGGGGTAGCCGGGGACCCGTCGGGGGCCTCGCGCTCGGCCGCGAGGAGGTGCCGCCAGCCGAGCTGCGCCAGGGCGGGGGACTCGCCGCGCGTGAGGCGGGCCGCGTGCGCGAGGGCCTCGCGGCGCGCCTCGGCGGTCCGCCGGGTCAGGAGGCCCCCGAGGTAGGTCGACCAGGCGACGTCGCCCGCGAGCGCCGCGTCCCGCCACCCACGGACCCGCTCGGGCGGGAGGCCCTCGGGCGGCTCCCAGCGCGGCCAGGGGATCCGGCGCCGGGGGTCGGCGGGCGGCGCTGCGAGCCGCGCGAGGGCCACCTCGAGCGCGCTCGACGCGGCCTCGCGGTCGGCGCCCGCCCCGATCGCCGCGACGGCGGCCTGCGCCTCCTCGATCCAACACGGCGGCGGACGGCCCGCGGCGGCGGCCGCGGCCCAGGCGCGCGCGAGCGAGAGCGCCGCGTCGTCGCGGAGGCGCGACCGCTCCCCCGCGGTGGCGAGCCCGAGGAGGATGGCCCCCGCGCCGGGATGGACGTCGCCCGCGAGCCAGCGCTCGGCGAGCGCGAGCGTGAGCCAGGGGTCGCCGCGCGCGGCGGCGAGCGCCTCGGCCGGGGCCTCGTCGCACCAGGCGGCGAGCGGGCCCCGCGCCGGGTGCGCGCTGACCTCGACGAGGAGCGCGCGGGCCTCCTGGCGCTCGGGCGCGTCGCGCGCGCCCTCCGCCGCCCGCTCGAGCCACGCGCGCTCCAGGGCCATGCCGCGCGCGCGCGCGACGTGCGCGGCCGCGAGCGCCCACGTCCCCGCCTGGGGGTCGGGCTCCTCGGCGAGCCCGCGCGTGAGCCGCGCCTGGAGCCGTCCCGCGGCGTCGCCCAGCAGGTCCGGGTGGGCGCGGGCGATGCGCCCCACGATGTCCGCGGAGAGCCGGGCCGCCTCGGGGTCGCGCTGCGCCTCGCCCACGGTCCCGCGGGACGCCTCGAGCCCGCGCTCCGCCCACGGGAGCGCCCGGGCGAGGTCGTCGCGGGAGGGCGGCGCCGGCGTCAGGGCGAGGGTGCCGGCGAGGCGCGCGGCGGAGGCGGCCGCGCCCCGCTCGTAGGCGCGCGCGTAGCAGTAGCGCGCGACCTCGGGGGCGCGCCCGACGCCCCAGCCCTCCTGGAACGCGCGCCCGAGGTCGTCCCAGGCCCACGCCTGCGCCTCCTCGGCGAGGAGGTGAGGCCGCCGCGCGAGCCACCACGACCAGCGCAGGGCAACGCCCGCGACCTCCGGGTCGGCCTTGAGCTCGCTCCCGCGTAGATACTCGCCCACGAACACGCGCATGGAGGCGGCGGCGGCCGCGTCCTCCCCGAGCGCCGCGGCCCACGCGCCCCAGTTCGCGCTCGCCTCCGCGACCCGGGCGGGCGGCGCGCGCGGCGGCGCCGCGATCGCGAGCAGCGCGGGGGGGACCGGCTCCGTGAGGGCGTCCGTCGCGGACGCGAGGTCGTGGCGCACCTCGGGGCCGGCCCCGGTCGAGGCGTGGGGCGGGGGGCGCTCGGACGTCGGTCGCCTCGCGCCGTGGGGCCGACCCTCCGTCGGCGACCCCGCCGGCGCCTCGGGCCCCCGGGGGATCCCGGCCGCTGCGAGCGCGAG
>JANJTH010000594.1 GCA_024711205.1 Planctomycetota bacterium
TCCGATCTGCATCGCCCGCCTCGGCGGCCCGCTCGGCGCGTGCGACCAGGCGTCGGAGCCGGGCGTCGTCGACGGCGCGCGCGCCGGCAGCCACGAGTGCCGCCCACGCGCCCAGGACGAGGGCGCCCACCGCCAGCGCGAGCACGGGGCGCCGCGCGGCCCACCGGCCCGCGCGTGCGAGCCGCCCCAGCCGCCAGGCGAGCACGGGGCGGTCGTCGAGCCAGCGGCGCAGGTCGGCCGCGAGCGCGGCGGCGCTGTCGTAGCGGTCCTCGGGCGCCTTGGCGAGCGCCTGCTGGACGATCGCCGCCAGGTCGCGCGGCACCTCGGGCCGCACGCGGTGGACGGGCACGGGCTCGCGGGAGAGCACGGCGTGCACGACGTTCATCGGCGTCGCCCCGACGAAGGGCGGGGCCCCGCACAGGAGCTCGTAGAGGATCGCGCCGAGCGCGTAGACGTCGGTCCGCGGGCCGACCTTGCTCGACTCGCCCGCGGCCTGCTCGGGCGCCATGTAGGACGGTGTGCCCATGAGCGCGCCCGTGCGCGTGAGCTGCTCCTTGGCCTCGGCGTCGCGTGCGATCCCGAGGTCGGTCACGAGGGGGGTCCCCTCGGCGTCGAGGAGCACGTTGCCGGGCTTCAGGTCGCGATGCACGACCCCGTGGGCGTGCGCATGGTCGACGGCCTGCGCGACCCGGTCGAGGAGCTCGGCCGCGCGCCTCGGCGGGAGCGGCCCCTCGCGCTCGAGGAGCCCGGCGAGCGAGCCGCCCTCGACGAGCGGCAGCACGAGGTACGGGCGCCCCTGGTCGACGCCGGCCTCGAGGACGCCCACGATCCCGGGGTGGCGCAGCCGCGCGAGCAGACGCGCCTCGCGCTGGAACCGCTCGAGCTCGCCTGGCCCCGCCGTGTCGACGCCGAGCAGGAGCTTGAGCGCGCGGTCGACGCCGAGCTGCGGGTCCCAGGCGCGCAGCACGACGCCCATGCCGCCGCGCGCGATCTCGCCGCGGATCATGAACCGCCCGATCGTCCCCTGGCCGGCTCCGGGCTCGGGCGGCGCGACACCCGCGCCCGGCCCCGACGGCGGCGGGGCCGCCATGGTCGGCGCGATCGGCGCGTGGCCGCCGCCCCGCGGGAGCGCGCCCGATGGCGGCAGAGCCGCCGCCGTCGGCGCGATCGGCGCCTGGCCGGCGGCCCACGGCGCGCTCGATGGGGGGAGCGCACGACCACCCGACTGGCCGCCCGACGGCGGCGGGGCGGCCAGGGTCGGCGCGATCGGCGGGTGAGCTCCCGCCGGGACCGGCCCCGGCGCGGGCCTGGTCGGCAGGGGCAGCGGGGCGCCACCGTGGGCGAGCTCGAGCGTGCGCTCGGCTTCGGGTCCGCCGCTCGCCGGCCCGCGCGCAGGCCCCGGGGACGGTCCGCCGGGGCCCCACGCTCGCCCCTCACCTGCCACGGCGCACCTCGTCGAACCCCGACGCTAGCAGCGTCGCTCGTCGACGTCGAGGCGACTCCACGCGCCCGGCGGACGGGGTCGGTGCCTGCGATACGCCCGCCGCGGCTCGAACGCGGAACCTACGGCTTAGAAGGCCGTTGCTCTATCCAGTTGAGCTACGGGCGCGTGCGGCGCGAGTGTAACCGCGCCCTCGCGGCGTCGGTCGGACGGGCCCGCCTCGCGGGGCCGACCGGCGGGCGTTAGGCTCCCTCGCGTGAGTGAGCCTGCCTCGGAGTCCGGCTCTGCGCCCGAGCCCGCGGCGTCCCCCGGAGCGGAGGTGCCGCCCCCGACCGGCGGCGTCGCGGGCGCGCCCCTGGCCGGGGTCGACCTGCGGCGGGCCGCGCGGGCGTCGGCGGGGCGCGTGCTCTGGTGGACCGGGGCGCTCCTGCTCCCGCTGACCGTCGGGGCGGGCGCAGGCTACTGGGTCGCCGACCGCGGCGCACGCTGGCTGCCGACGACGCTCGGGGCGCTCGTGCTGCTCGGGCTGATCGGGGTCGTGTGCATGGCCGCCGGGCTCTACCTGCTCGGCCCGGCCGTGGGCCGGCCACGGGGGCGGCGCCGCATCGTCGCGCTCGGGGTCCTGGCCGTGCTCGGCGCGGGGGCGCGGGTCGGGCTCGAGCTCATGGGCGGCCCGAGCCCGCTCACGTCGCTCGACCCGAAGGCCCACGAGCTCGCGGTGCGGCTCGACGCGCGGCAGGTGACGGAGCTCGACCGCGCGCTCGGGGGCCTCGTCGACCTGCTCGCGGCGCGCGGGGACCTGTTCGCGGCCGGGGGCCCGCCGCGCGTGCTCACGGCCGACGAGGAGGCGCTCGTCCTCGAGGCGTGGGAGGTCTACCTCGGGGCGGCCACGGCGCTCGACGCGCTGCGCCGCTTCCACGAGGACTACTTCCGGTTCGACCTGTCGCGGCTCGAGCGCCGGCAGCACCTCGGCAGCTACCTCGTCACGTTCCTGGCCGAGCTCACGCTCTACGAGCGCACGGCCGCGCTCGTGGACCTGCTCGGCCGCAACGCGAACGTCGTCACGTTCCTCGACCTCGCCCGCCCCGAGCGCGGGATCCCCGCCGGCTCGCTCTCGCTCGTGCGCCGCGAGGGCGCCGGGGCCGCGGACCTCGCGCGCGTGCTCGCGGGCAAGCGCTGGCTGCAGTACCTCGCGCTCGTCCACGACGCGCGGTTCGAGGCGGCCGCGGCCGGGCTCGACCTCCTGTGGGCCGGCGTCGAGGCGCAGCTCGCCGCGCTCGAGCGGCGCGGCCTGGGCGACCTGGCGACGCTCACGCTCGGCAGCGACGCCGCGCCGCTCCGGTCCCGGCTCGGGGCCGCCTACCTGCCCGTGCAGGCGCGCGTCGCCGAGTGGATCGGCGACACGCGCGTCGGGCGCCCGGTCGGCCGCTACCTGATCGGGCCCGAGCTCGGGGCCGAGGTCGCGCCGCGGCTGCGCCCGGGCGACGTGCTGCTCGCGCGCAAGAACTGGTACCTCTCGAACGTCGCGCTCCCCGGCTTCTGGCCGCACGGCATGCTGTGGGTGGGCACCCCCGCCGACCTCGCGGCCGCGTTCGACGCCGACCCCGAGGTGACCGCCTGGGTCGAGGCGACCTCGGGCCGGCGCGAGCCGTTCACCGCGTTCATGGCCCGCAGCCACCCGCGGGCCTGGGCCGCCGCGCTCGCGGCCGAGGGCGGCCACGAGCCGCTCGTGATCGTCGAGGCGATCAGCGAGGGCGTGGTGCAGAGCCCGCTCGCCCACGCCGCCGGCGACTACTTCGTCGGGCTGCGCCCGCGCCTCCCCGCGTGGGTGAGGGCCCAGGCGATCTGGCGCGCGCACGGCTACCTGGGGCGGCCCTACGACTTCGACTTCGACTTCGCGTCCGACACGGCGCTCGTGTGCACCGAGGTCGTGTGGCGGAGCTACCGCCCGCTCGGGGACGCGCCCGGGCTCCGGCTCGAGCCGATCCAGGTCGCCGGGCGGCGCGCGCTCCCGGCCCACGAGATCGCGCGGACGTGGGCGCGCGAGCGCGGCCGCCCGGACGCGCAGCTCGAGCTCGTCGTGTTCGTCGACGCGCTCGAGCGCGAGCGGCGCGCGTTCGTCTCGGACGAGGCCGGGTTCCTGAGCACGGTCACGCGCCCGCAGTGGGACGTCGTCCAGCGGTGATCGACGCCGCCGACCTCGGCCCGGCGCGGTGCGACCCGCACCGCGGCCGGCCACCCGCCGCGGAGGCCACAGATCGCGCGGCCCGGCTGGCCGCCTACGCGCGCGCGCGCGACTGGCTGGACGTCGCGCTCGTGCGCCCGGGCAAGCGCCGCTGGGACCCCGAGGCCAAGGTCGCCCGCGCGCGGGCCTTCTATGCGGCGCTCGGCGACCGGCAGCGGGCCTTCCCCGCGGTGCAGGTCGCCGGGACGTCGGGCAAGGGCACGGTCGCGACGCTCGTCGCCCACGGGCTCGAGGCGGCCGGCCTGCGGACGGGGCTCCACACGTCGCCCTACCTGCAGGCCTGGACCGAGAAGCTGTGGGTCGCCGGCCGGCTCGCCTGCCCGCTCGAGTTCGCCGCGGCCGCGGACGCCGTGCGCGGCGTCGCCGAGGAGGCCGCGCGCGAGCCGGACGGGCCCGCGTCGGTCCACGGCCTCGCGGCGCTCGGCGTCACCTGGGAGGTGTTCGCGCGCGCGGGCCTCGACCTGGCCGTCGTCGAGACCGGCGTCGGCGGGCGGTTCGACCTCGTGCAGGGCCTCGACCGGCGGCTCGTCGTCGTGACCGACCTGGGGCTCGACCACCAGGACGTGCTCGGCGCCACGCTCGAGGAGATCGCCTGGCACAAGGCCGGCGCGCTCGAGCCGGGCGCCCCCGCCGTGGTGGTCCGCGGCCCCGGGGCCGAGGTCGTCGCGCGCGAGGCCGCCCTGCGCGGGGTCCCCGTCCGCTGGGTCGAGCCGGACCGGGTCGTCGCGGGCTCCTGGCCGCTCGCCGGCGGCCGCCTGGGCGCGCGCCTCCGGCTCCCGACCCTGGGCGAGGTCGAGGTCGACCTCCCGCTCGCGGCGCCGTTCCACCTGCGCAACGCGGCCGTCGCCGCGGTCGCGCTCGACCGCCTCGCCGAGGCCGGCTGGCCCGTCGACGCCGGCGCCGTCGCGCGCGGGCTCACGCGCGCGCGGGTCCCGGGCCGGCTCGAGTGGCTCGCGCCCGGGCGGCCCGGAGACCCACCGGTGCTCCTCGACGGCGCGCACAGCGCGCCCAAGCTCGCGGCGCTCGCCGCC
>JANJTH010000319.1 GCA_024711205.1 Planctomycetota bacterium
GGGGGACGCCCAAGGGGCGTCCCCCTCCTCCGCGTTCCGGAGCGTGGCGCCCAAGGGGCGTCCCCCTCCTCCGCGTTCCGGAGCGTGGCGCCGGGCGAGGCGACGGGGCAGGCCGAGCGGGGACCGACTCGACGTCGGCCCTACTCGAGCCGGGCGGCGACGGCGTCGGTCGCGGCGAGGTCGATCGGCGCGCTGCCGTCCGCGTCGAGGCGGTGGAGGTCGGCGCCGCGGGCGCGGAGCAGGTCGACGAGGCCGGCGTGCTCGTCGCGGCCGGACCGGGCGATCACGTGGAGGGGGGTCGAGCCGTCGGCGGGGCTCGCCCCGTCGGGGTCCGCCCCGCGGTCGAGGAGCAACTCGACGAGCGTCGGGAGGGCCGCCACGTGCCGACCGCGGTGCGCGAGCTGCGCCGTGAGCAACGTCCAGAGCGCGGGCCCGGGCTCCTCGACGAACTGGCCCCCGGGGCAGGCGTTCGGGTTCGCGCGCCGGTCGAGCAGGAGCTCGAGCAAGGCCGGCAGCGCCGGCGGGTCGGCCCAGAGCGCCTGCTGGAGCGCGGGCAGGTCCGCCCAGTCGGTCGAGTTCGGGTCGGCGCCCGCGTCGAGGAGCGCGCGCGCGACCTCGACGTGCCCGGCCTCGAGCGCGGCGTGGAGCGGCGGACGCGCGCGCCCGAACTCGTCCGACCACGGCGCGCCCTCGACGGCCGCCCCGCGCGCGAGGAGCAGGCGCACGGCCTCGAGCTGGCCGTCCGCGGCGCAGCGGTCGAGCAGCGCGCGGCCCTCGAGCTCGCGGTCGGCGGTGTCCGGCGAGGCGCCGGCGTCGAGCAGGCGGGCGAGGGTGGCCGCGGGGCCGCCCGCCACGACGAGCTGGGCCGCCGCGCACGCGAGGCGGACCGGCCGCGCCGGGATCGCTGGGGTCGGCGCCGACGCCCAGGCGACGAGCGCGTCCCAGGCGCCCCGGGTGCAGAGCCCGCGCGCCTCGGCGGTCGCCTCGGCGTGGTGCGGCGTCCCGGGCCCTTCGTTCTCGCTCACGCGTCCCTCCCCCCCGCGCGCGGACGCGCGCGCGCCGGCTCGACGAGGCCCACGAGCGCGAGCAGGTCGAGCACGACCCGGCCGGTGGCCCCCCAGATCGTCTCGCCGTCCCACGAGAAGTACGGGACGTGGAACGTGCGCCCGTCGTACTCGTAGGGCCGGACCTCGAGCCGCGCCGGCTCGGCGAGCGCCCTGAGCGGCGCCTCGAACACGCGCGCGACCTCGGCGGGGGCCGGCCGGAGCGCGAGCCCGTCGGGCAGCCGGCCGACCCACGGCGTCATGCAGAAGCCCGTCGTCGTGTCGACGTCGCGCAGCGCGCCCGCCGTCTCGACGAGCGCCGGCGCGATCCCGAGCTCCTCCTCGGCCTCGCGCAGCGCGCCCGTCCGCGAGTCCTCGCCCTCGTCGAGCTTCCCGCCGGGGAACGCGACCTGGCCCGGGTGCGCGCGCAGCGTCTCGGGCCTGCGAATGAACAGGAGGTGCAGCCCGTCGCGCCGCTCGATCACCGGCACGAGCACGGCCGCGCGGAGCGCCACGCGCCCCGGGCGGCCCGCGCGCGGCGGGGCCGCCGCGACCCGGGCCGCGAGCTCGGCCCACCCGCCGGCGGGCGCTACGGCGCCCACCAGAACGGCTGCCCGTTCAGCTCGACGAGGCGGCGGAGCCAGGCCACGAAGCTCTCGGCGACGCGCTTCTTCACGTCGCCCGCGAACCACCACACGATCGGCCGCTCGCCGCCGCGCGACTCCTTCGAGAGGTCGAGCGCGAGGTAGTCCCCGCAGCCCAGGTCGACGACCGGGAGGTACGGGCGGACCATGCGGTTGCAGAGCGGGCCGCGGACCTCGCTCATGATCTCGAGCGCGGGGATCACGCGGATCGTCCCGAACTCCTGCACGTAGAGCAGGCCGCCGCCCCACTCGAGCGAGAAGTCCCAGAACGAGGGCGGCAGGTCGAACCCGATCCGCTCCTCGAGGCGCTCGATCTCGGCCGCGGTCGGCCCGGGGATCAGCTCGTGGCGGCGCCGGCGGTGCGCCCGCCGCCACAGGGTGTGCGGGTCGTCGTCGTCGTCGCCGCGGTCGAGCTCCTCGCGCAGGAAGGTGAACTGGTCGCGCGAGCCGCGCCGCAGCTCCTCGGGGATCCCGCCCCGCCCGGTCAGGACGAGCGTCTCGGTGCGGGCCTCCTCGGCGGCGTCGGCGGCGGCCTCTGCGGCCTCGAACTGGTTCGTCGTCTTCTCGGACGAGATCGCCCACACCGACGCGCGGGCCGCCTCGGCCATGCGCGCGGACGTGCTCAGGGGGAGGACCACGTCGAGGACGCGCTGGCGCTTCACGCGCGAGGACGCCTCGAGGGCCACGGTCACGCCCGGGGACAGCGTGAGCTGGGGGACGGGGACCGGCGCCGCGGGCGCGAGCTCGAGGTCGACGGGCGGGCGCCCGCGCGCGTGCGTGCTCGAGCGGACCCGCGGCGCGCCCGCCGGCTCCGGCCGGGACGGCCCCCGCTCGGCGTTCGACTCGGCCTGGGACTTCGCCACCTGCAGCTCCTCGCCGCGGGGAGCTCCGCCGCGCGGCGCCCCCGCGCCTGGCCGCGCGGGCGGCGCGCGCGCGCGCCCCCCTCGACACGGGCCGCATGCTACCAGCCGCGCGCGCCCACCGCGCTTGACACGCCGCGGCAGGCGCCCCTACCCTCCGGCGGCGCGAGCGGGCGCCGGCGCGCACCGGCCCGACGGCGCGAGGCCGAGGGGGAGCGATGGACGCGATCGTCGAGCAGGACCCGTCCCCGATCCGCGCGGTCGACCCGGCCACCGGCGAGCACCTGGGCGACGTCGCGGTCGTGACCGAGGCGCAGGTCCGGCAGGCCGTCCGGCGGGCGCGCGCCGCGCAGGGCGACTGGGGCGGGCGCACGCCGCGGGCGCGCGTCGCCGCGCTCCGCCCGCTCCTCGAGGTGCTCGTCGAGCGCCGCGACGAGCTCGCCGCGCTGATCTCGCGCGAGACGGGCAAGCCGCGCTTCGAGGCGCTCGCGAGCGAGGTGATCCCGACGCTCGACCTGCTCGACTTCGCGCTCCGCCACGCCGACGAGCTGCTCGCGCCGCGCCCGCTCCCGCACCGGCTCCTGCGCACGACCCGCAGCGAGCGCCACCTCGAGCCGTGGGGCGTCGTCGGCGTGATCACGCCGTGGAACTACCCGTTCCTGCTCACGGCGGGGACCTCGATCGGCGCGCTCGTCGCGGGCAACGCCGTCGTGAACAAGCCGAGCGAGTACACGCCGCTCGTCGGGATCGAGGTCGAGCGGCTGTTCCGCGACGCGGGCCTCGCGCCGGCGCTCTACCAGTGCCTGCCTGGCCGGGGCGACGCTGGGCGCGCGCTCGTCGAGGCGGGCTGCGACAAGATCAGCTTCACGGGCTCGGTCGCGACGGGGCGCAAGGTCGCGGCCGCCTGCGGCGAGCGGCTGATCCCGGTCGCGCTCGAGCTCGGCGGCAAGGACCCGGCGATCGTCATGGACGACGCCGACCTGCCGCGCGCCGCGAAGGCGCTCACGTGGGCCGCGTTCACGAACGCGGGGCAGGTGTGCGCGTCGGTCGAGCGGATCTTCGTCCACCAGGCCGTGCAGGCCCCGTTCGTCGCGCGCCTCGTCGAGGAGGTCCGCCGGCTGCGCCAGGGCGCCGACCGCGCGTTCGACGTCGACGTGGGCTGCATGGTGAACCGCATGCAGTGGGAGGTGGTCAAGCGGCAGCTCGACGAGGCGCGCGCGCGCGGCGCGAAGGTCCTCGTGGGCGGCGAGGGCCGCGCGGGCGCGGGCGAGAAGGGCGGCTGGTACTGGCCGCCCACCGTCGTCACGGCGACGACCCCCGACATGGCGGTCCAGCGCGACGAGACCTTCGGGCCCGTCGTGACCGTGGTCCCCGTCGCGGGCGAGGAGGAGGCCGTCCGCCAGGCGAACGACTCGATCTACGGGCTCACGGCCTCGGTGTGGACGCGCGACGAGGCGCGCGGCGAGCGCATGGCGCGCCGGCTCTGCTTCGGCTCGGTGTTCGTGAACGACGCGCTGATCCCGAGCGGGGCCGGCGAGGCGCCGTGGGGCGGCGTCAAGGCGAGCGGGTTCGGCAAGTCGCGCGGCGCCGACGGGATCCTCGAGATGTGCCGGGTCAAGCACGTCGCGCACGAGCGGTTCGGGCTCGACGCGCCCGTGTGGTTCCCCTACACGGCCGAGAAGTACCGCCTGCTCTCGGACGTCGTGCCGGCGCTGTTCGCCGTCTCGCCCGCGCGCCGCGTCCGGGCCGGCCTGGCCGGCCTGGGCGGGCTCCTCCGCGCGGTCACGAGCCGGTAGGCGGCGCGGGCCCCCCGGCCGCCGCGCCGGGCTGCGACCCGGACCGTGGCCGCGCGAGCGCGTAGCCGACGACGCCGAGCACGAGCAGGCCGCCCGCGACCGGGCCGAGCAGGCGGTACTGCCCCTGCGAGACGAGGACCCCGGTCAGGAGCGTCGCGACGCCGTTCATCGCCTTGACGACGAGGTTGAGCACCCCGAAGTAGATGCTCACGGCCTCGCCCGGCTGCTCGCGCGCGCACTCGGCCACGGCCTCGCCCTCGACGCCGAGGAGCACGGCCGACATGGGGCCGGCGAGCGAGAAGATCAGCATCGCCGTGCCCATGGGCGAGAGGAGCTCGGGCATGAACGGCAAGGTCGCGCCGAGCCGGAAGGTGCTCCCGTAGGCGACGGCGAGCGCCACCGACGCGACGACGGTCGCCCGCTCCCAGCCGAGCCGGCGCGAGATCCAGGGCACGGCCACGAAGAACGGGATCGAGGTCCCGAGGAAGGGCAGCATGATCTTCGTGAGGTCCGCCTCGACCCCGCCGAGCAGCTTCGTGACCATGAACGGCGCGCCGAGCGTGACGACCGTGAAGGACATCTGCGAGCCGGAGTAGATCAGCAGCACGGCGAGGAACCGCCGGTGCGTGAGGGCCAGCTTGAGCGAGGCCAGCATGGGCGGCGCCGCCGGGTCGGGCTTCGGCGGGCCCCGCCCGGGCGGCTGCGCGGCCCAGGGCGCGAGCATGAGGAGCGCCGCGGGCACGCCGAACGCGACGGCGGCGCCGAAGTAGCCGAGCGGGGCGATCAGCTGCGGCGAGACGACGGCCACGAGCGCAGTCGCGACGAGCAGCCCGGCGCCGAGCACGTTCGAGAGCACGCGCCGCGCGCGCACGTCCTCGCCCGAGTAGTCGGCGAGCAGGCTCCAGTAGGGGATCGCGTAGACCGTGTAGCCGACGAAGAACACGAACATGCCCGCGACGAGGAGCGCCCAGCGGAGCGCCGTCGACATGTCGAACGAGGGCGCGAACACGAGCGCGAGCCCGATCGGCGGGATCCAGAACGTGAGCCACAGCAGCCCGCGCCGCTCGCGCCCGCGGCGGACCCAGCCGTCCGAGAGGAGCCCGGCCAGCGGGTCCGTCACGCCGTCGAACAGGCGGAATCCGAACAGGACCGCGCCCACGGCCGCGGCGCTGAACAGGACCGCGCCGGCCTGCTCCTGCGCGGCGAACGCGATCGACCAGGTGAAGAAGAACCGCGCCAGGCTCATCATGCCGACCTGGCCGAGCCCGTAGAGCACGCAGCGCGTCGCGTTCACGGGGCGGGACGATACCCGGGCCGGCGCGCCGCGGCGACTCGCCCCGGCCGGGGACGAGGGCAGGCCGGTCGGACACGGCCCCGACCAGGAGCCCGGCCGCCGGCCGCCCGCGCGGCCCGCGTGACGCGGCCCACCGCACGCCGCGCCGCTATGCTGGACCCATGCCCTCCCCGTTCCCCGGCATGGACCCCTACCTCGAGGGGGCGATCTGGCCCGACGTGCACCACGCCCTCGCGACGGGGATCCGCCGAGCCCTCGTGCCCCAGCTCCGCCCTCACTACGTGGCCCGGATCGAGGTCTCGGTGATCGAGGATGGCGCGCCGGAGGCCGAGCTCGGGATCCTCTACCCCGACGTCGAGGTGCTCCGCCGCCGCGCGGCGAGGTCGGCGCCCGACGGCCACGAGGCGTATGGCGCCAAGGCCGGCGCCTCCACCGGGCGGGCGGCCGGAGGCCCCGCGCTCGCAGCACCGCTCACGCTGCCGCTGCCCGCGCCGTTCGCGGTCCGGGTGCCCTCGATCGAGCTCCGCGACGCCGCGAACGACGAGCTCGTGACCGCGATCGAGCTCCTCTCGCCCGTGAACAAGCGCCAGCCCGCGCTCGAGGCGTATCGGCGCAAGCGCGACCGCCTGCGCCGCGCCGGCGTGCACCTCCTCGAGGTCGACCTGCTCCGGCGCGGCCAGCGCCCGCTCCAGCACGCCGGGCTGCCCCTCTGCGACTACCTGGTCACGCTCACGCGCGCCGGCGCCGGCGAGGTCGAGGTCTGGCCGCTCGCGCTCGCGGACCCGCTGCCGACCCTGCCCGTGCCGCTGCGCGCGCCCGACCCCGACGCCTCGTTCGACCTGGGCGCCGTCCTCCGGCAGCTCTACGACGAGGCCGCCTACGACCTCTCGATCGACTACGCGGCCGCGCCCCCGCCGCCCCTGCTGACCCCCGAGCAGGAGGCGTGGCGCGCCGGCCTCGTCGCGAGGTAGCAGGGCGAATCCGGCCGGCGACGCGCCGGCTCTCGGGTCTGCGCCCGGTCCGCCCGGGCGCGCGGCCGGGCGATCCGGTGGAGCGGCTCGCGCACGTTGGGGCCCCGGGCGGGGTTCGTGTGCTCGAACCAGGCCACGCGCCCGGGCAGGCGCGCGCGGTGGTCGGAGACGCCCGCGCGGTTCTCGGCCGCGAGCGCGGCCGGGTCGGCGGCGCGCGCGCAGCGGTGGAGGGTCGCCTCGAGCCGCTCGTAGTCGGCCCGCGACGGGCGCGCGAGCTCGTTGACCAAGAGCGCGCAAATGCGCTGGCGCCTCGCCCGGGTCAGGCAGCGGTTCTCGTCGCGTCGGACCGCTCGGGGCGCGACGCCGAGGCGGGACCTACCAGGCTCGGTCACCGATCGGGAGCGCCCGCAGGAGGCGACTCCTGGACCGCGGGCGCGAGGGTCCAGGGTCAGCCCAGCAGGTCCTCCAGGCCAGGAGCCTCCTGGAGCCGATCGAGCCAGCCCTCGATCGTCACCGTGTCCGCGGCCGCGATCCGCGCCGCCGCATCGACCGGGAGTCCGGGGAATCGCCGGCCGATCAGGCGCAGCGCAAGTCGCCGCGCCTCGGCGAGGCGGCCCTCCTCGCGGCCCTCCTCGCGCCCCTCCTCGCGCCCCTCCTCGCGGCCGAGCGCCCTGCCGCGCTCGATCAGGATCTGGGCCCCCGTCTGGATCGCTTCCGCCGCGGGCGGGCTGGCTGCCTTGCGGATCGCCTCCACGAGCTCCTCCTGGGTGGCCGGACGCACACAACAAGCATAGACACCGACCGCGCGGAGCAGAAGGCGACCCGCCGGATCCGCGCCGAGGGCGCGGAGGTCGGCGGCGAGGAGCGGCACGAGGTCGACGAGGTCCTCGTCCGTGCGGCCGGCCTTGAGGAACGCGAGCGCCACGCGAGCGAGCGGTCGGTCGACGCGGGCGAGGAGCTCCGCGTAGGAGAGCGCCCCGAGCTCGAGGATCGCCGGCGACGACGTCGGCGTGTGCGCGCGGGCGAGCGCGAGGAGCGCGGGCGGGCCCGCGAGCAGCTCCGCGATCGAGCCCGGCCCGCGCCAGGGCTCGGGCCCCTGCACGATGACCGCCCCGAACGCGGGCGGGAGCCCCGCCGCGGGCGTCGCGAGGTGCCAGCGGCGCCAAGACGCGACCTGGTACGCGGTCAAGGTCAACGCGGTGAAGCGCTGCGGGGTCGACAGGTGCTCGAGCAAGAGCAGCGCCGGCTCCGCCCCGGGGGTCGCGAGCCGGCACGCGAACAGGAGGTCGCGCACGTCCTCGGCGAGGTCCTCGGCGGTCACGACCGCCGAGGGCTCCTGCCGCAGCGTGGCCCAGTCGATCCAGGTCGCGACCGCGCCCGGGAGCGCCGCGCGCAGGAGCGCGCCGGCCTCGAGGGGGTGCTCGAACACGAGCCGGAAGAGCCGATCGTGCGGCTTCCCGGGGAGCGCCTCGAGCCGGCGCCGGAACGCCGCCTCGGCCGCGGTGGGCGGTGGCGGCGGCCCGGACGGCAGCCCAGCAGGGGCGTGGAGCGTCGGCTCGGGGTCGGACACGGCGGCGAAGGCTACCCCGCGGCACCGACAGGACAGGTCGTTCTCTGTTCGGGCCAGGCGCCCGCACGCGGCAGGCCGCGGTGGACGAGCTGCGGCCGCATGGCGCCGCGTCGACCCGCCGACCCGCGTGCGCCCCCCGCGCGCGTCGGCGGCGCCCGGGCTCGCGGGCGCCCCCACGCGGGGTCCGCAGGCCCCGCCGGGCGCGTGGGCGACCCGTCAGGCGGCGGGCCCCTCGCCGGCCTCGCGAGCGAGGCGCGAGGCGTCGGGGCTCCGCGCCTCGCGCGGGTCGAAGTCGGCGCGGGCGCGCGCCACGGCGGCGCGGTAGATCGCGCGCACCTCGTCGTCGGCGAGCTCGCCGCGCTCGAACCAGGCCCGCAGCACGGCGCCGAGCCCGAGGGTCGTCGCGAACACGAGCGGCGCGCCGACGAGCCCGGGCAGCCCGGGGACGACGAGCTTCGCGAGCCCGAGGGCGAGGCGGGTGCCCAGCCACGACGCGCCGACCGTGGCGCCGAGCCGCGCGAGCAGGCGCGTCGCGCCCTCGCGGTCGAGCGTCCGCCCGTAGTGCCGTCCGAGCGCGAGCGCGAGCGCCGCGTGCACCGCGGGGACGCCGACCGTCTCCGCGATCGGGAGCGGCACGAGCGTCAGCGCCGCCGCCGCGTAGCCGTGGCGCCGCACGAGCGCCTGCGCCTCCTCGCCCGCCCCGGGCGCGGTCCCCGCCTCGGTCACGCGCCCCCCCCTCGCCCGGCCGTGGCCCGGCGGCTCACGAGAACCACTGCGCGAGCAGGCTCGGCCGGTCGCCCGCCGCGTCGCCCGTCGTGGCGTGGACGCGCACGACCCCGTGCGCGCGCCGGTAGCGCCACACGAGCCGCCACACCGGGTGGAACGCGAGCTCGAACCGCAGGTCGAGGACCTGCAGCCGGCGCTGCTCGACCCGCAGCCCCCGCGCGGCGGCGAGCCCCTCGAGCGCGCGCGCGCGGAGCGCCGTGAACGCGGCCTCGTCGTCGCCGCGCGGCGCGAACAGCCGCCCCGCGGCGTCCCCCGGCAGCGCCGGCCCCTCGAGCGGCGCCGCCTCGACCCGCGCCGGCCCGGCCGCGAGGACGAGGTCGTCGAGCTCGCGGGCGTCGGGGGACGCCGCGGCCCGCTCGTCGAGCGCCTCGGCCACCGGCCGCTCGACCTGCTCCATGACCTCGTAGGGTCGCGAGACGACGCGCTGCGTGGGCTGGCCGTCGGGGCCGATCCCGTCGACGGTGGTCGTCCGGTAGTGCGTGCGCGCGACCTCGCCCAGGAGCGTCCCCTCGACCCGCGCGCGGAGCCGCCACACGGGCGCCCACAGGAGCTCGCGGTCGATCAGGCGCAGGTGGTCGGCCTGGTCGCGCGCGCGGAACCACCCGCTCCCGAGCCAGGCCCGCGCCCGCTCGCCCGCCGCCTCGCCGGCGTGGCGGACCGGCAGGTGCCCGCGCCGCGCGCGCCGGTAGGCCGCGAGCTCGAGCCCGCAGCCCTGGCAGAACCGCCCGCCGGCCGGGGTCCGCGCGCGGCACTCGGGGCAGTCGATCCCGGCGGGCGCCCGGCAGCCCGGGCAGCAGGCCGCGCCCGGCGGGAGGACGTCGCCGCAGCGGCCGCACGAGAGCGCGAACCCCTCGCCCGCGACGCGGTGCCGCGCCCCGCAGTGCTCGCAGGTGAGCCCCTCGCCGAGCGGGGCGGCGCAGCCGAGGCATTGCTTCAGCGCGAGGCCCACGGGCGCGCCCCCCTCGCTCGGGAGGCTACGCCGGGCCGCCGCGCCGGGCAAGTCGGCGGCGCCCACCGTCCCGCAGGTCACGAGCCCGCGCCACGAGCGCGCGGCGCCCGGGGCCGCAGGTGACGCGCGCCGAGGGCCCCCCTCGTGGCCGCTCGCGTCAGGCCGCGGCGATCGCCGCGCGCTCCGGCGCGCAGGCGCCCGCGACGACCTCGGGCAGGTGGCGCACGTGGTCGAGCGGCCGGAACGTCCCGCCCGTGCGCAGCGCGACCCACTCGAACACCCGGCGCGTCACGAGGTGCCGCCCGACCTGCACCGCGTGGACCTCGACCCCGCGCCCCGCGAGGGCCTCGACCTCGTCGCGCCAGTCGACGCCGTGGGGGCAGACGGCCGCGCCGTCGAGGCCGCCGCCGTGGGGCGGCTTGTCCCCCACGAGCACGAGCGCGCGCCGGGCGCCCTGCCGCCAGGGGGCGCGCGCGGCCGCGCGCAGCGCGCACTCGACCGCCTCGGCGCCGCCGCCGCCGTGGCCGAGCCGGAGCTCGGGCGCCCGCAGGAAGTCCCGGACCCGCTCGAGCCGCCGCGTCGGCGCGAGCGCGCGCACGAGGTAGCTCTCGGCCTCCCCCTCGGCCCCGTGGTCCTTGAACGCGACCACGCCGACGTGCGGGTCGGCGCTCGACCGGGCCGCCGCCGCGAGGACCCGGTCGATCCCGCGCGCGAGCGTCGCCGCGTGCGTGCCCATGCTGCCGGTCGTGTCGAGCGCGAGCACGAGGTCGAGCGCGCCACGCGCGGGCCCTCGGCCGATCACGTCGTCCTGGTCCATGGTCCCTCCTCCGGGTCGGTGCGGTCGGCCGCGCGCGGCGCGGCGGTGGCTGGTGGTCGGGCCTCGCGAGGCGGTGCGCGGCCGGGGCAGGCTCGTGTCGGGTCCACTCCGCGCTCGGCCCGCGCCCGGCCGACACGGCCCTCGCGCGTCGATCAGGCGGCGCGGCGGAGCGCGTCGGAGACCGACGCGAACAGCCCGCGCACGCCCAGCCGTGGCGCGGCCACGGGCGGCGCGCTCGGCGCCGCGAGCGCGCCGGGCGCCGGCGGCGTCGTCGGCGCCCGCCCCTCCGGATCCGCGTCGGCCGCGTCGCCGCGGGCGGCCGTCGTCGTCGCCGCCTGGGCG
>JANJTH010000631.1 GCA_024711205.1 Planctomycetota bacterium
GCGAGGGCAGGGCCCGGCTGTCCGACCGGAGGGAGGTCGGCCGGGCACGGCCCGAGCGCGGAGCCGTTCTCATCCAAGCGACGCGCGAGGGCAGGGCCCGGCGGACCGACCGGAGGGAGGTCGGCCGGGCACGGCCCGAGCGCGGAGCCGGTCTCACCCAAGCGGCCGACGACGCTGGACAACGCCCAGCCCTCGGGTACACTTCGCCCCGCCGATGCCGGATCGTCTAATGGTAGGACGGCGGACTCTGGATCCGCTAGTCTAGGTTCGAGTCCTAGTCCGGCAGGCTCAAGTCGGCCCCGGGGCGCCAGAGGCCCCGGGGCCGCACCCTTTCCGGAGGATCACCGGCCCGGCGGGGTCTACCGGGCCCCGAGCGACCGCAGGCGGGCCTCGGCCTCGGCCTTCGCCTCGGGGTCCTCCGCCGCCTGCGTGAAGAAGGCCGCGGCCTCGTTCGGGAGCCCGAGCGCGAGGTGGGCCTCGCCCGCGTCGAGGAGGTCCTGGCCCCAGCCCCCGAACACGGCGGCGGCGTGCGGGATGTTGCGATGCTGCGCGGCGCGCAGGAAGTGGAGCGCGGCCCGCGCGTGCTGCCCTTGCTGCCGCCGCACGCGCCCGAGGACGCGGTCCGGGCGCGGGTCGAAGGGGAACGGGCTCGCCTTCGGGTTGTGATGCCAGCCCATGAGCGGGCGGAGCACGAGCGCGCGCCGCGCCGCCGCCTCGGCCTTGCCCCAGTCCGCGGCGCGCTCCGAGCCGGCGAGGTGCTCGGCGAGCTCGACCCAGTCGCTCGCGTCGAGCGAGGGGCGCGCGCCGCGCTCGAGGTGCTCGGACGCGGCGTCGCGCTCGCCGCGCGCGGCGAGCAGGCGCCCGAGCGTCCGGTTCGCGAGCCCGTCCTCGGGCGCCTGCGCGAGGACCTCGCGGGCCAGGCGCTCGGCCTCGTCGAGCCGGCCCAGGCGCCGCGACGCCTCGCCCAGGCCCGCGCGCCCCTCCGCGTCGCCGGGCGCGAGCTCGAGCAGCCGGCGCGCGGCGCGCTCGGCCTCGTCGTGCTCCTGCACGAGGAGCGCCCCGCGCAGGCGCCAGCGCGCCGCCGCGGCGGGGTCGCGCGCGGCGAGCGCCTCGACGTGGGCCTGGAAGTCGCCCTCCCAGTGGCGGGGACGGGACCAGAGCAGGCTCCACGACTCGAACATGCCGACGTCGGGCAGCCCCGGGGCGAGCACGGCGAGCACGTCCGACACGTTCGCGCGCGTGTTCGCGTCCTGGTAGGTCGGCAGGAACGTGTGCACGGCCCGCGATGCGTGAGTCCAGCCGTCGAGCCGGCGCACCTCGGCGGCGCCGACGCCGCGGGCGAGCCCGGCGACGAGCGCCCGGCAGGCCGAGCACGCCGCGTCGTCGGTCGGTGGCGCGGCCGCGAGGACCCGGCCGGCCTCCCCCGGCGCGCCGAGCCGCAGGTGCGCCCGCGCCTCGACGACGGCCCGCCAGGGCCCCAGGTCGAGGCGGTCGAGCCGCGGGAGGAGCGCGGCCGGGTCCCGGCCGAGGACCCCCTCCGCGAAGGCGAGGTCGACCTGCCGCCCGGCTTGCGCGACCTCCTCGAGGAACGGGGCGAGCTCGGCCCCCGCGGCCAGCGCCTCGAGCCGGGCGCGGCACGCGGCCAGGTCCGCCCGGGCCTGCGCGTGGAGGGCCGCGAGCCCGACCCGGCCGGCGTCGCGCGGCTCGAGCTCGAGCGCGGCGTCGCTCCGGCGCAGGAAGTCCTCGAGCGCCGTGACCGCCTCCCCGGCCACGCCGAGGGCGAGGGCGGCGCGGGCCTGGGCCGCGGTCGCGGCCTCCGCCGCGCGGGCCGCGGCCGTCGCGGCCTCCGCGGCCTCCTCGGCCTGCCGCGCCTCCGCCTCGACGCGCGCGCGCTCCCGGCCCACGAGCGCGGCGGAGACGCCGAGCCCGGCCAGGACGAGCGCCGCCCCGGCGGCCGCGGCCAGGAGGGCCGCGCGATGCTGGCGCGCCAGGCAGGCCAGCGCCTCCGCCGCGGGCTCGCGATACGCGCTCGGCGCCCGCCCGTCGAGCCAGGCCTCCACGTCGGCGGCGAGCGCGCGCGCGTCGGGGTAGCGGGCCTCGGGCTCGCGCGCCATGGCCCGCAGCACGATCGCCTCGAGCGCGGGCGGGATCTGGCGCGCCGGCGCGACCTGCCGGGGGGGCGGCGGCGGGCCGCGGAGGAGCTTCATGAGCACCTCGTGCCCGGAGCCCTGGTAGGGGGTCTTGTGCGTGAGGAGCTCGTAGAGGGTCGCCCCGAGCGCGTAGACGTCCGCGCGGCAGTCGAGCGCGACCCCGCCGTCGGCCTGCTCGGGCGCCATGTAGGTCGGCGTCCCGACGACCGCGCCCGCCGCCGTGAGGTCGGCGCTCGCGCCCAGGTCGGCCACCGAGGCCGAGCGGAGCAGGCTCCGGACCGCCGTGGCCTGCGGCCCGGGCCGCCCGGCCGAGGTCGACGTCGCGTCGGCCCCGAGCGGCTTCGCCACGCCCCAGTCCATGACGAGGACCTGGTCGTCGTCGCCGACCATGATGTTCGCGGGCTTCAGGTCGCGGTGGATCACGCCGCGGTCGTGGGCGTAGGCGATCGCCTCGCACACGTCGAGGAACAGGCGCAGCGCGCGGCGCAGCGGGAGCGCGTCGGCCACGACCCGCTCGCCGCGGGCCAGGTCCTTGATCACGTCCTTGAGCGTGCGCCCCTCGACGAGCTTCATGACCATGAACAGGTCGGCGCCGTCGCCGCCGAGCTCGTGGAGCGGGACGATGTTCGGGTGGGCGAGCTGCCCCGTGACCTGGGCCTCCTCGACCATGCGGGCCACGGCCTGGTCGCCGCCCGGGCCCTTGTCGGCGAGGAGCATCTTCACGGCGACGCGGCGGTCGAGGTGGCGATCGAGCGCGAGGAGCACCCGGCCCATGCCGCCGCGGGCCAGCTCGCGGACGACCTCGTAGCGGCCGCCGGGGCCTCGCTGCGCGCCCGGGGCGGGGCTCATCGCCGCGCCTCCTGCGCCCAGCGGAGCGCCTCGCGCGGGATCCAGATCGGCACCGCGAGGAGCTGCTCGACCGGCCCGACCTGGTCGAACGCCAGGGCCGGCCCCTGCTGGCCGAGCGCCTGGAGGCGCGAGACGACGACCTGCGCGGCCTCGTCGGCGAGGTCCGCGACCTCGCCCCGCTGGAGGAGCTCGAGCCCGGACCAGAGCTGGAGCGCCGTCACGTGCGGCCGCGGGTCGCGGGGCTCCTGCCGGGTCTGCGCGCGGATGACCGCCAGGTTGAACAGGGCGCGCCGGCGCCCGTTGATGTCGTGCTCGAGCGTCCAGGGAAACGAGGCCGCGGCCTGGAGGTCGAGGAAGGCCTGCGGCGCCCCGAGCCGCGCGCCGATCACCCCGCGCGCGAACACGAGCGCGGCCGTGATCGCGTCCGGCGGGCGCGCGCCCGCCGGGACCATGCGGGCGAGCTGCGCCAGGAGCTGCCGCCCGTCCGCCCGCGGGTCGGTGAGCGCCTCGGCCACGTCGGCGAGCACGTGGTGGTCGATCGGCCCGCGCTGGAGCGCCTGCATGAGGCGCTGCAGGCCGTCGGCCGTCTTGCCGCGCGCGAGCAGGTCCCAGCCGGCGAGCACGCCCACGGCCGCCCCGAGCTGCGGGGGCGCCGCGAGCTGCGTCAGGTCGCGGGGCACGTCCCGCCGGGCGAGGAGCCGCCCCCGCGCCCACAGGACCACGAGCTCCGCCTCGACCTCCGGCGCCAGGTCGAGGCCCTCGGGGCGCTCGACGAGCGCCGCGACGACGTCGCCCGCGGCGGCGGGGCGGCCGATCTCGAGCAGCCAGCGGGCCGCCTCGAGCCGGCCCTCGTGGCGGCGCAGGCGGAGCGAGGCGCGCAGGTTCTGGCCGAGCGCGAACCCGCCGACCCAGGTGGCCGGCGCGTGATGCCCGTACTTGTCGTTCAGCACGCGGTGGTAGGCGATCGCCGGCGCCGGCTCGAGCGGGTCGAGGTACGCGGCCAGGAAGCCGCTGCGGAACGTCCGGTTGTAGAGCCCGCCGCGCGTCCGCTCGAGCGTGGTCTCCTTGCCGTCGAGCTCCGGCGCCGGGAACTGGAACCCGCGGTGGAGGCCCGGGCCGGTCACGGCGAGGCCGTAGCGCGCGGCGAGCTCGTGGGCGAGCGCGAGGTCCGGGCGGCGCGCGAGGAGGTCGTCGATCCAGCCCGCGAGCTCGGGCTCGAGCGGGAGCACGCCGGGCGGCCGCGCCCGGGCGAGCCGCTCGGCCCGCGCCTCGAGCGCCGCGAGGCGGGGCAGGATCCGCCCGACGGCCTGGTAGGGCCCGGCCTCGCGGGCGAGCGCGTCGACCGCCGCCGCGGCGGCCGCGTCCGCCTTGCGCCCGGCGCAGCGGCGCGCGGCGAGGAGCACGCCGAGCTGGGCCTCGTGCTCGAGCTCGAGGCGGAGCGCGGCGTCGCCCGGGGCGGCGGCGGGCCCGAGCCGGTCGAGCGCCCGGGCCGCGTCCTGGAACGCCACGAGGGCCTCCTCGGGCGAGGGGGCGGCGCTCCGCCCGAGCGCGAACCGGCCCTCGGCGAGGCGGAGGCGGACGCGGAGCAGCGCGGCGT
>JANJTH010000633.1 GCA_024711205.1 Planctomycetota bacterium
GCCCGCCCCGCCTCGAGCGCGGCGAAGGCCTGCGCGACGGCCGCGGCGCTCGGGCGCCGGGCGGCGTCGCGCGTGAGCGCCGCGAGGACGACCGCGTCGAGCGCGGCCGCGTCGGGCGCGCTCGCGAGCGCCGGGCAGGCCCGGCTCGGCGGCGTGATCGGGTCCAGGCACACGGCCTTGACGATCTGCAGGTAGTGCTCGCCCGCGAACGGCTGCTGGCCCGTGAGGACCTGGTAGCAGACCGCGCCGAGCGAGAACACGTCGGTCCACGGGCCGACCGGGTGGGACTTGCTCGGGGTGAGCTGCTCGGGGGCCATCCAGGCCGGCGTGCCCACGACCGCCCCGGTCTTCGTCATGCGCTCCTCGGCCTCGTCGCGGGCGACCCCGAAGTCGACGAGCACGGGCGCCCCGTCCGGGCGCACGAGCACGTTGTCGGGCTTGAGGTCGCGGTGGACGACGCCCGCCCCGTGGCAGGCGGCGAGGGCCTCGGCGAGGCGCCGGCAGAGCGCGAGCGCCTCGGCGCGCGGGAGGGGCCTCACCTCGAGGACCTTCGCGAGGGCCTGGCCCTCGACGAGGTCGAGCACGAGGAACGGCCCCCAGCGCGACTCGCCGAGCTCGTGGACGCCGACGATGTGCGGATGCGGGCCCAGGCGCGCGAGCGCGCGGCCCTCGCGGGCGAAGCGCTCGCGCCCGCGCGCGTCGAGCGCGCGCGTCATGACCTTGACCGCGCGCACGGCGCCGGTCGCGGTGTGGCGCGCCGCGAACACGGCGCCCATGGCGCCCTGCCCGAGCGCGCGCTCGAGGCGCCACGCGCCGACCTCGGCGCCGACCGCGGGGCCGCCGATCACGAGGGGCCCGGCCCCCGGCCCGCCCGCCCCGAGCCGCGACCCGCGCGTGGGGCCGCGCGCCGCGCCCGCGGCTGCGCCGGGGCGCGCGTCACCGGAAGATGATGCCGAGGATCGCGACGACGAAGGGCAGCGAGCCGAGGACGATGATCACGATGGCCCACGGGGGGAGGGGCAGCCGCGACGCCTCGCTGAGCTCGCGGGCGGCCGCGTCGAGGAGCGCCGCGCGCGCCTCGGCGTCCGAGATCCCCGCGCGCCGCGCCATGTTGGCGGCGGCCTCGTCGGCGAGCCCCTTGCGGACGAGCGCGCGCTCGCGCGGCGACGGCTTCGGCGCGGCGCCCTCGAGCGGGCGGCGCCCCCCGCAGGACGCGCAGCGGTGCTCGCCCTCGCGCCAGCAGGCCGCGTGGTGGCGCGAGAGGCAGTCGCGGCACACGAGGACGTCGGCGGCGTCGGGCGAGCAGCCCTCGTGGCAGAACGGGCAGCGCGTGGGGGAGGCGGCGACCCTGGGGACCTGGCCGGACGCCGCCGGGGCCCCGCCCTTCGCCGCGACCCCGGGGGCGGCGGTGGCGTCCGGGGGGCCGCCGGGCTCGTCGTGGGTCGGGTCGGCCTTGCCCGGGCGCGCTCGGGTCTGCTCCATGGCCCGAGCGTCGGCGCGGCGGGGGGCTTTGTCAAATCCCGGCCGATGGCGGCCCGCCGCTGGTCGGGCCGCGCGCGCGCGGGCACGATGCCGGGGGCGCCTGGGCGGCGCCGGCTGGACGGGAGGGTGACCGTGGAGGGGCGAGGCGGGGTGGGCTGGGCAGGCGCCGCGGCGCTCGTGCTCGCGGCGGCGGCCGTCGCGCGGGCCCAGGGCGAGGGCCCAGGGCCTGCTCCGCCCGACGACGCCCCGCGGCCCGCGCCGGCCGAAGGCCCGGCGCCCGCCCCGGCCGACGGCCCGAAGGCCGGGCCGGCGCAGGAAGGGGGCGAGGGCGCGACGCCTGCCCCTCCGACGCCCGCCGAGTACATCGCGCAGGTGCTCCGCGCGGAGCGGCTCGAGCGGGCGTTCGCGCAGGTCCCGCTCGGGGAGGTCCTCGAGGCGCTCCAGGCGGCCGTGTGGCTCAACGTCGTGCTCGACGCGACGATCGACCGCTCGACGCCGGTCGACTGGGACCCCCGGGGCCGAGCCCTGGGGGAGGCCCTCCCGCTCCTGCTCGGCCCGCTCGGGCTCACCCACGCGGTCTGGTGCGACGTGCTCTTCGTGCACGCCGCCGACCGCCCGCCGCCCGAGGCGCCTGCCCGGGGGCCGCGCGGGGCGCTCGAGCGCTACACGCTCCAGCACGCCGTCACCCCCTTCGCGGACGCGGTCGACGGGCTCGCCCACCTGGCCCGGCTCCCGATCCAGTGGACCGACCGGGCGCGGGCGGCGGCGAAGGGGCGGACGGTCACGTTCCGCGTTCGTAACTTGCCGCTGCACATGGCATTGACCGTGCTGGCCCACCAGGCCGGCCTCACCTGGAGCGAGCGTGGGGGGGAGCTCTGGCTCCAGGCCCCGGGGGAGCGACCGCCGCGGCCGGTCGACCCGTGGGCGGAGGTCCGGGTGTCCGTCCGGTGTCGGGACCCCCGGCCGCTCCCGGAGCTCCTGGCGATCCTCCGCGGGCTGACCGGGGTGGAGCTCCGGCTCGACCCGTCCGTCCCCCCGGACCGGGCCGCCCCGCTGGTCGTCGACCACGCGCCGCTCCCGGCCGCCCTGGACGCGATCGCGGACCACGCAGGTGTGCGGTGGCGGCGCGAGGGCGACGCCGCCGTGATCTTCGCCCCTTGATCGCTTTAAGATGCTTTCGCGGAGCGTCTTATGGGTGCCGCCGGCAGGCGAGCCTTCCCAGGGACCCCGGGGTCTGGTAGGCTATTCTTGTTCGGAGGCAGTTCGGTCTCCGGGCACAGCCTTCGGTTCGTCATTTCCCTCCCCTGAGCCCGGTCCCAGGTCCGCCTGGGACCGGGCTCTTCGGGTTTTGCCGGGCCGCCGCCCCGACCTGCCCTCCGGGGGGGCGCGGGGGCGCTCGCGCGCCGGGGCGAGGTGCTTACAATCCGCGCCCTTCGAGGCGGTCCCCGGCGGGCCGGGCCTCGGGGACGGAGGCGGGCCATGGCCGGCGGTCACGGGCAGGGCGGTCACGGGCAGGGCGAGCACGGGCAGGGCCAGCCGGCCGAGGCCGGGGCCGGGGGGAGCGAGGGCAGCGTCGTGCTGGCCTTCTGCGCCGCCGCGGTCGTCGCGCTGTTCGGCGCCACGGCGGGGCGCTCCGCGCCCGCCGCCGCCGCGCCCGGGCCCCGGGTCGCCCAGCGGCCGCTCGACGCCGAGGCGCAGGTCGTGCGCGGGCGACGCGGGGTCGTCTCGAGCGCCTCGCCCGAGGCCTCGGCGGCCGGGGTCGCCATGCTCCGCGCCGGGGGCAACGCCGTCGACGCGCTCGTCGCCGCCTCGTTCGCCGTGTCGGTCGCCCGGCCCGAGTCGACGGGCCTGGGCGGCGGCGGCTTCGCCCTGACCTGGGACCGGGCGACGAGCGCCTGGAGCGCGCTCGACGGGCGCGAGGTCGCCCCCGCGGCCGCCCGGGCCTCGACCTACGCGACGAGCCCGCGGGCCTCGCTCGACGGCCCCCGGGCCGCCGGCGTCCCGGGGCTCGTCGCCATGCTCGCCCGGCTCCACCGCGAGCAGGGCCGCCTGCCCTGGCGGCAGGTCCTCGAGCCGGCGATCCGCCTGGCCGAGGAGGGCGTCCCGGTCACCGAGGCGCTCGCGCGCGCGATCGAGCGGCGCACCGACGTCCTCGCGCGCCACCCGGCCTCGGCCGCCCTGTTCCTCCCCGGCGGCGTGCCGCTCCAGGCGGGCGACCGGCTCGTGCAGGCCGACCTCGGCCGGACCCTGCGGACGCTCGCGGCCGACGGCCCCGACGCCTTCTACCGCGGGGCGCTCGCGGCCACGATCGCCCGCGAGGTCGAGGCGGCCGGCGGGTTCCTGCGCGCCACGGACCTCGAGGGCTACGAGGTCCGCCGGCGCGAGCCGGTCGTCGGGCGCTACCGCGGCGCGACGGTCGCCTCGTTCCCGCCCCCGTCGGCGGGCGGCGCGCTCCTCGTGCAGATGCTCCGGGTGCTCGAGGGCTGGGACCTCCAGCGGCTCGGCTGGCACGGCCCCGAGCACGTGCATCGGCTGGCCGAGACCATGCGCCGGGCCTACGCCGACCGCTCGGCGCACGTGGGGGACCCCGACTTCGTGGACGTGCCGCTCGCGTGGCTGACGAGCGGCGAGCGGGCGGCGCAGATCCGCGGCGAGATCGACCTGGCCCGGGCCACGCCGTCCGAGCGGGTCCACCCGGGGAGCCCGACGGGGGTCGAGCGGCCCAACACGACGCACATCTCGGTGATCGACGCCGCGGGCAACGCGGCGAGCTCGACCCAGACGATCAACACGGGCCTCGGGTCGGGCTACGTGGTCCCGGGGACCGGCCTGCTCCTGAACAACGAGATGGACGACTTCGCGACCGAGCCCGGCCGCCCCAACGCGTTCGGGCTCGTCCAGGGCGCGCAGAACGCCGTGGCGCCCGGCCGGCGCCCGCTCTCGAGCATGTCGCCCACGATCGTGCTCGACGCGCGCGGCGAGGTCGCGCTGGTCGTCGGCAGCCCGGGCGGGTCGAAGATCACGACGGCCGTGCTCCAGGTCGTCTCGAACCTGCTCGACTTCGGCATGAGCCCGGCCGAGGCCGTCGCGGCCCCGCGGGTCCACCACCAGTGGCAGCCCGACCAGCTCGTGGTGGAGCCGGGCCTGCCCGAGGCCACGGTCCGGGGGCTCGCGGCGCGCGGGCACCGGGTCCAGGTGGCGGACGCCGGGCTCGGCGACGTCCAGGCGATCTTCGTGCGCGGCCCGAACCGCACGGGCGTCTCGGACCCGCGCGGCGAGGGCCGCCCCGCGGCCGAGTAGGCGCGCGGCGCACGCGAGGCGCCTCGCTCGAGCGCCTCGCTCGAGCGCCTCGCTCAGGTGCCGGCGTCGAGCGCGCGGCCGGCGAGCGCGAGCCCGCCCGCGGTCGCGAGCAGGAGCAGCGTCGCGAACGCGGCCGCGGGCCCGAAGTCGCCGTCGGCGACGGCCAGGTAGACCTTGACCGGGAGCGTCACCGTCCGCCCCGTGTAGAGGACGAGCGAGGCCGAGAGCTCGTTGATCGCCGTGATCCAGCCGAGCGCCGCGCCCGCGAGGACGCCGGGCGCGATCAGCGGGAGGACGACGCGCACGAACGCCCGCGCGGGCGCCGCCCCGAGGGTCGCCGCGGCGTCCTCGACCGAGGGGTGCACCTGCGCGAGGGCGGCCGCGCAGGCGCGCGTCGCGTAGGGGAGCCGGCGGAGCACGCACGCGAGCACGATCGCGGCGCCGGTGCCGAGCGCCCAGGGCGCGGCGGCGCCGAGCAGGAGCACGAGCCCGAGCCCGAGCACGACGCCGGGCACGACCCAGGGGAGCGCGACGAGAACCTCGAGCGCGCGGGCGAGGCGGCCCGGGCGGCGGGCGACGAGGTAGCCCACGAGCGCGCCCACGAGCGCGACGAGGAGCGCGGCGGCGCCGGCGTAGAGGACGCTGTTGCCGAGCGCGCGCCCGCCCGCGCCCAGGGCGTGCCGCCAGCTCTCGAGGCCCCAGCCCGGGGCGAGGACGGGCCCGCGCGTGGCGCGGAAGGACGTCACGACGACGACGGCGAGCGGGGCCGCGCCGGCGAGCGCGATCCCCCAGGCGACCGCCGCGCACAGCGCCCCGCGCGGACCCGGGACGGGGGCCGGGGCGACCGGGCGGACCGGGCGGGCGGCGTCGACGCGGCGGCGGCCCGCGACGAGCCGGAGCAGGCCCAGGCCGGCGAGCGCGAGGAGCGCGAGCACGGCGCTCACGGCGGCGGCGGGGCCCGGGCTGCGCGCGACCTCGCTCGTGTAGAGGCGGTAGGCGAGCGGCGCGAGCGCGGGCGCCTCGGGCGCGAGGACGAGGGGCGTCCCCAGGTCGGCGAGCGCGGTCACGAAGCACACGAGCGCGCCCGCGGCGAACCCCGGCAGCGCGAGCGGGAGGGTCACGCGGCGCAGGACCGTCCACGGGCCGGCGCCGAGCGTGGCCGCGGCCTCCTCGAGCCCGCGATCGACGCCGCGGAGGGCCGCGAGGCCGAGCAGATACACGTAGGGGTAACCATGGAGCGCGAGCGCGAACGCGGCCGCGCCGGGGCCGCGGAAGGGCGGCAGGTCGAGGCCCAGGGCGGCGAGCGCGGGGCGGAGCGCGCCGCGGGCGCCGAGCAGGAGCACCCAGGCGTAGGCGCCGAGGAACGGCGGCGAGAGGAGCGCGAGGAGCGCGAGCGCGTGGAGCGCGCCCTGGCCGGGGAGGCGCACGCGCGCGGCGAGCACGGCGAGCGGGAGGCCGAGCAGGACGGCGCCGGCCGTGGCCGCGAGCGCGAGCCGGAGGCTGCCGAGCGCGGCCGGGCCCGCGAGCGGGAGCACGCGCCGCCAGGTCGCGAGCGCGTCGGGCGCGGCCGGCGCGACGTCC
>JANJTH010000654.1 GCA_024711205.1 Planctomycetota bacterium
GTGCGCCGCGCCCGGGGGCCCGGCCGCCGGGCAGGGGCCCGCGCCGGTGGAGGCGCCCCCGGACGAGGGCTCCGCGGGCGCGGGCCCCGGCGACGACGCCCCGGCGGGCGGGGCGTCCCCCGGCGCGGACGACGCGGCGGCCCTCGCGGGCGCGGGCCCGAGCGAGGAGCATGAGCCCGAGCGCGGGGGCGTCGCGGCGCCCGGGAGCAGCCATGGAGCCTGAGGTGCGCGAGGCGTGCGGCCTGTTCGGCGTGTGGGGCGACCCCGAGGCGGTCCACAAGACCTACCTCGGGCTGTTCGCGCTCCAGCATCGCGGGCAGGAGAGCGCCGGGATCGCGAGCACGGACGGGCGCGTGCTCCAGCGGCACCGCGCCATGGGGACGGTGCAGCACGCCTTCGAGGACCCCGCGACGCTCGAGCGGCTGCGCGCGCCCGCGGCCATGGGGCACGTCCGCTACTCGACCACGGGCTCGAGCCTGCTCAGCAACGCGCAGCCGCTCGTCGCGCAGACGCAGTGGGGGCCGTTCGCCGTGGCGCACAACGGGAACCTCACGAACGCGCCGGAGCTCCGCGCGCGCTTCGAGGTCCGCGGCTCGATCTTCCAGACGACGTCCGACTCCGAGGTGATCCTGCACCAGCTCGCCTCCCCCGAGGGCGCGCGCGACCCGATCACGCGGATCGCCGAGGCGTGCCGCGCGCTCGAGGGCGCGTTCTCGCTCCTGTTCATGACGCCGGGCGCGCTCGTCGGCGTCCGCGACGCCCAGGGGTTCCGCCCGCTCTGGCTCGGGCGCACGGCCGAGGGCCGCTGGGCCTTCTCGTCCGAGACGCCGGCCTTCGACCTGACGCGGATCCGCCCCGAGCGCGAGGTCGAGCCGGGGACGCTCGTCGTGCTCGAGGGCGACGGGCCGCCGCGCGAGGTCCGCTGGGCCGAGGCGGCCCCGGCGCACTGCGTGTTCGAGCACGTCTACTTCGCGCGCCCCGACGGCGTGATCTTCGGCGACCCGGTCCACCGCGTCCGCAAGGCGCTCGGGCGGCAGCTCGCGCGCGAGCACCCGGTCGCGGCCGACGTCGTGATCTCGATCCCCGACTCGGGCAACGACGCGGCGCTCGGCTACAGCCAGGAGAGCGGGCTCCCCTACGAGCACGGGTTCATCCGCAACCACTACGTCGGGCGGACGTTCATCCAGCCCAGCCCCCAGGCGCGCGCGCTCGCGACGGACATGAAGCTCAACGTCGTGCGGACGGCCGTCGAGGGGCGGCGCGTCGTCGTCGTCGACGACTCGGTCGTGCGCGGGACGACCGCGCGCCGGCGCTGCGCGTTCCTCCGCGAGGCGGGCGCCCGCGAGGTCCACCTGCGCGTGTCGTGCCCGCCGCTCCGGCACCCGTGCTTCTACGGGATCGACTTCCAGAGCAAGGGCGAGCTCGTGGCCGCCGAGCACGGGCTCCCCGAGATCGCCCGCCAGCTCGAGGTCGACTCGATCGGCTACCTCTCGGTCGAGGGCATGCTCGCGGCCCTCTCGCGCCCGCCCTCGAGCTACTGCACGGCCTGCTGGACGGGCCGCTACCCCGTGCCGATCCCGGACGGCATGTCGAAGAAGTCGTGCGGCGAGGGCCCGGGCGGGATCGTCGCGGCCGGGGCGTAGCGCCCGCGGGCGGCGGGCCCGCGCGGCGGGCCGCCTTGAGGATCCCTGAAGGTTCGCGCGGGACGTTGGCGGCGAGAGGCCGCCGTGACCCCGACCCTCGACGCGCTCGCCTTCCGCCACCGCGCCTCGCTGCTCGCCTGCGCGGCCGCGCCCCTCGTGTGGGCCGCGCTCGCGCCGGGGCGCGCCGGGCCGCGCCCCGAGGAGGTGGCGGCGGGCGCGGCGATCGTGCTCGCCGGCGCGGCGCTGCGCCTGGCCGCGATCCGGCGGCTCGGCAAGCGCGCGCGCGTCGCGCAGGCCAAGGCCGAGGTGCTCGTGCGCGAGGGGCCCTACGCCTGGCTGCGCAACCCGCTCTACGTCGCGGCGCTGCTCGTCCTGCTCGGGTTCGGGCTCGTGGTCGGCCTCGGCGCGTGGGCGCTGGCCCCCGCGGCGGCGGCCTGGCTCGTCTACGACCGCGTCGTGCGCCACGAGGAGCGCGTGCTCGCGGCCTTGCAGGGGCCCGCGTTCGCGGCCTTCGCGGCGGCGGTCCCGCGCTGGCGCCCGACCTGGCCCTCCGTCGCGCCCTCGGGGCTGGCCCCGGTCCCCTGGCCCGAGGTGCTCCGGCGCGAATGGCGGCTCCTCGCGGGGCTCCCGCTCGGGCTCGCGGGCGCCGCGCTCGTGCGCCCGCTCGGCGCCCCGGACTGGGTGGCCCGCGGGCTCGAGGTCGTGGGCGCGCCGGCCAGCCAGGACCTCGCGCTCGCCGTCGCGGTCGCCGCCGCGACGGTGATCGGGGCGGTCGTCGTGGCGATCCGCACCGACCTGGACCTCGCCCGCCGCGTGCGGCGCCGCGAGGAGCAGGCCCGCGCCCGCGCGGCGGCAGCCGCCGCCGCCCCGGACGGCCCGGCGCGCGCCGAGGACGG
>JANJTH010000666.1 GCA_024711205.1 Planctomycetota bacterium
GGTCCGGCTGGGCTACGACGAGGCCTTCGCACACCGCCTGATCGCCGGCAGCGAGGTGATCATGGTGCCCTCGCACTACGAGCCTTGCGGGCTCACCCAGCTCTACGGCCTCAAGTACGGCACGCTGCCGCTGGTGCGACGTGGGCGGGGCGCCGGGACGACGCCGCGCTCGAGCCAGTCCTCGACGGCGGCGGCGACGCGGTCGGGCGCGAAGTGCGCCGCGCGCTCCGCCCACCAGGCCCCCCAGGTCCGGGCCGCGACGTCGAGCCCGGCGTCCTCGGCCAGCGCGGGCCCGCCGGTCCGCGGCGGGGCCGCGAGCGCGAGCGCGCGGAGCAGCCGCCGGGCAGGCGCCTCGGCGTCCGCGAGCAGGACGCCCCGCACGGCCAGCCAGCGCCGCGCGCGCTCGGCCGGCTCGAGCACCCGCCCGTCGAGGAGCTGCGCCGGCGGCGCGAGCTCGGGGTAGTCCGTCGCGAGCCGCTCGAGCGCGCGCGCGAGGTCCTCCGGCCTGGCCGCGCCACCGCCCGACGCGCCCTGACCGAGCGCCGCCTCGAGCGCGCCGAGCGCCTCCTCGCGGCGCGTCCGCTCGCCGGCGGCGGCCGTGACCCGGCGCGGCAGGTCCGCGAGCGCCAGCTCGAGGCCCGCCGCCCCGACGTCCTGCCCGAGCCGCGTGACCGCCTCCGCGCGCAGCGCCTCCGCGCGGTCGTCGAGGTCGACGAGCAGCGCGGCGACGACGGTCGCGCGGGTCGCCGGGGCCGTGTTCAGGACGCGCGGGAGGTCGAGCCCGAACAGCTCCTTGTTCTTGCGGATCGTGAGCTCGTCCGTCCCGCCGCCCCGCGTCTTGCCCGTGCTCGACAGCTTGAGCGCCGTCGGGTCGCCCGGCGCGAGCGTCACGAACAGGAACGAGATGAGCGCGATCCCGAACAGCGTCGGGAAGATCACGAGCACGCGCTTGAGCAGGTATCGCCACATGGGAGGGGCTCAGCGCCGCCGGGGGTCCTGCAGCGCCTTCGGGACGTACCACTCGCTCCAGAGGAAGGGGTCCTCCCCGATCAGCGTGAAGCGCACGTTGCGCAGGTGCCGCGCGTAGAAGTAGAGCGCGTAGAAGTTGAACATGAACGTGTAGGGCTGCTCGCGGTGGAGCTTCCGGTGCACGCGCCGCAGCAGGCGCTGCCGCTCCGGCAGGTCGAGCGTCCGGCGCGCCTCGACGATCAGCCGGTCGACCTCCTCGTCGCGGAAGCTCACGTAGTTGCTCCCGCGGTTCTGCGCCTGCGAGCTGTGCCAGATCTGGTACGGGTCCGTGTCGATGCAGCTCGGCTCGCCCCACGCGAACCGCACCGCGTCGAACTTCTGGTCGAGGACCGTGTCGACGAACACGCCCCAGTCGAGCTTGCGGATCACCATGCGCACGCCCGCCCGCTCGATCGCCTCCTTGTTGATGTCCGCGATCTTCTGGTGGTAGTCGCGCATGTTGTGGATCACGTACTCGAACTCGAACGGCACGCCGTCGCGGTCGCGGACCCCGTCCCCGTCGTGGTCGATCCAGCCCGCCTCGTCGAGGAGGAGCCGGGCGCGGCGCAGGTTCTCCTCGACCGGCGCGAGCGTCGGGTCGTTGAACGGGCCGCCCGCGAAGAACGGCCCGGTCACGAGCTCGGCCAGCCCGAGGTGGATCTCCTCCATGATCCGCCGCTTGGGGACCAGGTGGCTCATGGCCTGGCGCACGCGCCGGTCGGCGAAGAACTGCCGCTCGGGCGGGGCGTCCTTGCGGCGCTGGTTCCAGCCGATGTACGTGTAGAGCGGCTGGAGGAAGCGGGCCCGCACGACCCGCCGCACGAAGTCGGGCCGCGACGTCGCCGGGTCGCCCCAGGTCGTCGGCTCGATGTCGAAGTCGGCGTCGACGTCGCCCTTCTCGAGCGCCTTCACGGCGGCCTGCTTGTCGTTGATGAAGATCCAGCGCAGCACGTCGAGGTAGGGGCGCTCGGGGTCGATCCACGGGACGACGACGGGGCGCCGGCCGTCCGGCCCCGGCGGCGGCGAGGCCCACCAGCCGTCGAAGCGCGCCACCTCGAGCTGCTGCCCGCGGGCCCACTTCACGAACCGGTACGGGCCCGCGCCGACGGGGCCCTGGTGGTCCTTGTGCGCGTTGAAGTGCTTGCCGAACGCGTCGGCCGCGCCCTCGAACCGCTCGGGCTGGAAGCGGTGCCGCGGGTAGATCCAGGTGTCGAACGCGACGCTCCCGAACGCCCCGAAGAACTGCCGCTTGAAGCGGAAGTGCACGCTGCGCTCGTCGCGCGCGCGCCACGAGGCCAGGTCGACGAACTTCTGCCGCGCCTCGGCCGAGTCCACGGCCGGGTTCATGGCCGTCGTGAACGTGAACTCGACGTCGGCCACGCCGAGCGGCTGCCCGTCGTGCCAGCGCACGCCCTCGCGCAGGTGGAGCACGAAGTCGACCTCGCGCCGGACGGCCGGGACCGCGATGCGCGCCCCCTCCTCGCCCTCGAGGACGACGGCGACCTCGGCCCGCGGGATCGTCCGCACGACGTCGGGCGTCGTGTCGAGCCAGACCGTGTAGCGCCCGGCCGGCGGCCGCGAGAGCGTCCCCGCGAGCGGCGGGATCCCCGTGCCCGGGCGCGCCACGAGCCGGCCGGGGCCGGCGGGCAGGGACGTGCGCGCGGCCTGGAACGCCGTCGCCTGGCCGTCCGCGGCCTCGAAGCGCTCGAGGTCGCAGTCGGCGAGGGTCACGCGCGCGGCCCCGACGGCGAACACGACCGCGTCGTCGCGCTCCTCGAGCACCCGCCCCGCGAGCGTGTGCCCGTCGGTGAGCGTCACCGTGTCGCGGGTCTCCCACCAGCGCGCGAGCGCCGGGAGCCACTCGAACGTCTCGCGGTCGCGGTGGGCGAGGCGCTCGCCCAGGTACTGATACACCTGCTGCGTCGGGGCGTCGTTGTCGCAGAGCGGGTTCAGCGACTTCGGGTCGCCGGGCGAGCGCACCCGGAGCACGTCGCCGCGGACGGGCTTGCTCTCGCTCCCGTCCTTCGCGGTCACGTCGGGGTTGAACTCGTCGACCGGGACCGGCCGGGCGAGCGCCTCGAGCGCGTCGGGCGCCCGGTCGTCGGCCGCCACCGGCGCGAGCAGGCGACCGCCGAGCCCGAGGCCCCCCGCCGCGGCCGCGAGCGCGAGGACGGCGGCCGGCGCGAGGGCCCCCTGGGCGCCGCGCGGCGCCTGGCCGGCCTGCGCGCGGCCTCGGGGTGGGGGACGGTCCGACATCGCGCCCTCGATCGCCCGCGAGCGCCTCGCGTGGCGGGGCGCGCATCGTAGTCACGGGCCCCGCGGCGTCAACCCCTAAGAGAATGAGGAGCCGGACGTTAGGACGCGGGGCCAGGTGCCCCGGCGACGCCGTCGCGGGCGCCTGCTACGATCGAGTCCACGGATCGCGCGATGACCACCCCCGCCCCCTGCCCCCACCCCCGCCTGCGCGTCGAGGACCACGACGAGCGCGGCCACTGGGTCCTCCGGTGCCCCGACTGTGCCGCCTCGCTCTCGCTCTCGGAGCGAGACTGGCGCGCGCGGCGGCGCGGGCTGCGTGGCGCCGCGGGCGGCCTGGTCGGCGACCGGCTGGTCGACCTCGTGGCCGTGCTCGACGAGGGCCCCGAGAGCGCGCGCCTCCGCGCCGTGTCCGCCGCGCCGTGCGCGCACCCGCGGCTCCGCGCGCGCGACTACGACGAGGCCTACCACTGGCTCGTGTCCTGCCCCGACTGCGGGCACCGCGCCGCCCTGAGCCAGGCCGAGTGGCGCGCGCGTCGCCCCCGAAGGCCCTCGCCGCAGGTCGTCGCGCTCACCGATCAGGGCGACTAGAGGCCCGGCCGGTCAGTCCGCGGCGGACTGGACGACGACGCGCCCGACGGACGGCGCGACCTTCGCGCGCGGCGCCTCGCGCGTCTCGCCCTCGGCGACGCCCGCCACCCGCACCACCTCGACGCGGTGTCGGGCGAGCCAGGCCGCGGCGGTCGCCGCGTCGGTCCCGATCCCCATCGCGTCGACGCCGGCGGCGCGGTCGCTCTTGAACTTCGCCTTGACGACCCCGACCACGAGGCCGCGCTCGTCGACGAGCGGGCCGCCGCTGTTGCCCGGGTTCACGAGCGCGTCGAAGAAGATGTCGGCGCCCTCGCGCGCCGCGATCGCGCCGCGCGTCCCGAACAGCGTCGTGTTCTCGCCCTCGGCGCCCGGCTTGCCGAACCCGAACGCGAACACCGGCACGCCCACGCGCATGGCCTCGGGCGCGAACGCGATCGCCGGCCCCGCGACGCGCGGCAGCCGCACGAGCGCGAGGTCGAGGTCCTCGTCGGCCGCGACGACCTGGCCCTTGTGGCTCCGCCCGCCGAGCTGGACCTCGACGACGAGCGCGCCCTCGATCACGTGGTGGTTCGTGAGCAGGTGGCGCCCGTCCCCCACGAGGAAGCCCGTCCCCGACGACCGCTGGACGCGCGGCGCGCCCACCCCGGCGCCCGCCGAGCCGCCTTCGCGCCGCGCCGCCCCGCGCGCGGGCGCGCCGACGCGGGCGCCGCCCGCGCCGAGCGCGCCCGAGGGCCCGCCCCGGCCC
>JANJTH010000671.1 GCA_024711205.1 Planctomycetota bacterium
CGGCCGGGGCGCCCCCGGCCGACGGGTCCGCGCCGGCCGACGCGCCCGCGGCGGCCCCCGGGGCCGCCGAGCAGGCCGCCCCGCGCGGGCGGATCGGGCGCTTCCCGTTCGTCGCCCAGATCGACGAGGCCGACTGCGGGGTCGCCTCGCTGGCCATGGTGTGCCGGCACTTCGGGCGCAAGGTCTCGCTCACGCGCCTACGCGAGCTCGCGCACACGGCGACCGACGGGACGAGCCTCGCGAACCTCGTCGCCGCGGCCGAGCGCCTCGGCCTCGCCGCGCGCGCGCAGCGCGTCTCGCGCGAGCACCTCGACGCGCTCCCCTGCCCGGCGATCGTCCACTGGAAGGGCAACCACTGGGTCGTGGCGGTCGACGTCCGGCCCGACGCGGTCCGGGTCGCCGACCCCGCGCGCGGCGACGCCTGGGTCCCGCGCGCCGAGTTCGAGGCGAGCTGGACCGGGTTCGCGGCGCTGTTCGACTACACGAGCGACTTCGACCGGGCCCCCGAGGAGCAGCGCGGGATCGGCTGGCTGCTCCCGCTCGTGCGCCCGCACCTGGGCGTGCTCGCCCGCTGCGTGGGGCTCGCCTCGATCACCGCGGCGCTCGCGCTGCTCCTCCCCGTCCTCACGCAGGTCGTCGTCGACCGCGTGATCGTCGAGGGCGCCGTCGACCTGCTCGGGCTCGTGCTGCTCGCCATGGGCGCGGCGTTCACGTTCAGCACCGTGAGCGGGCTGCTCCAGGGCTACCTGCTCGCGTTCGTCGCGGTGCGCGTCGACGCGGGCGCGCTCGACTTCCTGTCGCGACGGCTGCTCGCGCTCCCGCTCCCCTACTTCCTCACGCGCCGCACGGGGGACATCCAGCGCCGGCTCGACGGCGCGCGGCAGATCCGCCAGCTCGTGGTCGCCAACGGCCTGCGCGCGCTCCTCGCCGCGGTGCAGCTCTCGGTCGCGGCCGCGCTCATGTTCGTCTACAGCGCCAGCCTCGCGGCCGTGTTCCTCGTCGTGGCGCCCCTCTACGCCGTCCTCATGGCGCTCTCGGCCCGCAAGCTCGCGCCGCTCCTCGAGCGGCTCGAGGAGTCTTACGGCGCCTACCGGAGCGACCAGCTCGACGCGATCAAGGGGATCGAGGCGGTCAAGACGGCCGGGAGCGAGGGGTGGTTCCGCGACAAGCTGCTCACGCAGTCGCAGGGCGTCGCGCAGCAGCAGTTCCGGGCCGACTTCCTCGTGCTCGCCTACCAGAGCGCGCTCGACGCGCTCGGGTTCCTCGCGGGCCTCGTGTTCCTCTACCTGGCCGCGCGGCTCGCGATCTCGGGCGAGATGACGATCGGCGGGTTCGTGGCCTTCAACGGGCTCGTCGCCATGGCGAACGAGCCGATCAAGGTCCTGCTCGGCCTGTGGGACGAGCTGCAGCTCTCGAAGATCCTGGTGCGCCGGCTCAACGACGTGGTCGAGCCCGAGCCCGAGCAGGGCCACGACCACTCGCGGCTGCTCCCCGTCCCGAGCCTGGCGGGCGGCGTCTCGCTGCGCGGGCTGCGCTTCCGCTACGGCGGGCCGAGCTCGACCGAGATCCTCAAGGGGATCGACCTCGACGTGCAGGCCGGGCAGACGGTCGCGCTCGTCGGGCGGAGCGGCTCGGGCAAGACGACGCTCGCCAAGCTCCTGGGCGGGCTGCTCGTCCCGACGCAGGGCGCGATCCTGTTCGACGGGGTCGACCAGCAGACGCTCGCGCTGCGCGAGCTCCGGCGCAGCCTCGGGTTCGTGCTCCAGGAGAACCACGTGTTCAGCGGCACGATCCTCGAGAACATCGCGCTCGAGCACGACGGCGACCTGACGCGCGCCATGCGCGCCGTGCGCCTGGCCGGCGCGAGCGACTTCGTCGAGCGGCTCCCGCTCGGCCTCGAGACGCGCGTGGGCGAGAGCGGGATCGCGCTCTCGGGCGGGCAGCGGCAGCGGCTCATGATCGCGCGCGCGATCTACCGCGACCCGGTCGTGCTCGTGCTCGACGAGGCCACGAGCGCGCTCGACGCCGAGACCGAGCGCCTGATCCAGGACAACCTGGAGACGTTCTTCCGCGGGCGGACCGTGTTCGTGATCGCCCACCGGCTGAGCACGATCCGCAACGCCGACCGGATCGTCGTGCTCGAGCAGGGCGTGGTGGCCGAGGAGGGCTCGCACGACGAGCTCATGACCCGGCGCGGGATCTACTTCTACCTCGTCAGCCGCCAGCTGGAGCAGTGACATGCCCGCCGCCGCGCCCGACCCCCCGCCGCCGTATCTGGCCGCCGAGCCGCCCCCGCGGGTCGCGCGCGCGCTGGCCGGGTTCCTGCTCGCCATGGCGGGGGCCGCCGCCGCGTTCGCGGCCCTGTTCGAGCTGCCCGACACGGCGCAGGGGACGTTCCGGCTCGTCCCGGTCGAGGGGAGCGAGCCCGCGCGCGCGCCGCTCGCGGGGACGCTCGAGCGGCTCGAGGTGACCCGCGGCGACGAGGTGGAGGCGGGCGCGCGCCTGTGCGTGCTGCGCTCGCCCGAGCTGCTCGGCGCCGCGTCCGAGCTGGCGCAGGTCGAGGCGCGCCTGGCCGACGGCGCGCGCGGGGTCGCGGCGCTCGACTCGCGGTTGGCCCTCCGCGCCGCGCTCGGGCGGGCCCGGCAGGACGAGCTCGCGGCGCGCCGCGAGGCGCTCGCGCGCGAGGACGCGGCGGCGGCGACGAGCCAGGCCGCGCGCGACGAGGAGGACGCGGGCGCGCTCGACGCGCGGCGCCGCCTCGGGGCGGAGGTCAGCCAGCTCTCGGCCGAGCTCGAGCGCAAGGGCCTGCTCTCCTCGATCGGGCGGCTCGGGCACGAGGACATGGCGCTCTCGGCCACGAGCGCGGCGCGCGAGGCGGTCCGGCGGGCCGCGGCGTCGCGGGCCGCGGCCCGCGAC
>JANJTH010000687.1 GCA_024711205.1 Planctomycetota bacterium
CGGCCGGGGCCGGGGCCGGCGCGGGGGCCGGGGCCGGCGCGGGGGCCCCGCCGCGGGCCGCCTCGAGCTCGGCGTCGCGCTCCGCGAGCCGCTCGCGCAGGCCGTCGAGGTCCCGGTTCAGCTCGGTGATCGCCGCCTCGAGCGCGGCGACCTCCTCGGCCCCGCCGCTCCGGGCCGCGGCCACGGCCGCGCGGAGCTCCTCGAGCTCGTGCTGCGCCGCCTCGAGCCGCGAGTCCGACTGGGCCTTGCCCCGCTCGGCCGCGGCGCGCAGGTCGGCGAGCTCGCGGGCGCGCGCCTGCGCCTCCTCGAGCTCGGCCGAGGAGGCGGCCGGCGCGGCCGCCGCGGCCGCCGCCGGAGCGGCCGCCCGCGCGGCCTGCGCCTCGGCCAGGGCGGCCTCGAGGGCCGCCTTCTCCTGGGTCAGCGCGTCGATCCGCGCCCGCCCGCCCTCGCGGAGCCGGCGGGCCTCCTCGCGCAGCGCCGCGAGCTCGCGCTCGCGGTCGACCGCGTCGGAAGCGCCGCCCGCGCGGAGCTGCGCCTCGAGCGACTGGTTCAGGCGCGCCAGCTCCTCGAGCCGGATCTTGGCCTTCCCGGCCCCCTCCTCGAGGAGGTGCCGCGCCCGCTGCGCCTCGGCCTCGGCCGCCGCGGCGCGCTCGGCCGCCTCGGCGGCGGCCTCCTCGGCCCGGGCCCGGGCCGCGAGCGCCGCCTCGCGCTCGGCCTCGGCCTGCTCGAGCGCCTCGGCCACGGCCGACTGCCCGCTCGCCTCGCCCTCGGCCGCGCGGAGCTTGCCCTGGAGCTCGGCGATCGTGCGCTCGCGCGCGGCCACGGCCTGGCGCATGGCTGCCAGGTCCGCCTCGAGCCGCGCGACCCGCTGGCCGTCCGCTGACGCCGCGCCCGCGTCGGCCGGGCCCGGGCCCGGCGAGACCGGCTGGAACGGCCCCGCCGCGGGGGCCACCGGCGCGAAGGGACCGGCGGGCGCCGGGGCAGCGGCCGGCGCGCTCGCGGCGGCGGCCGCCCCGCTGCCCGCCCCGCCCCCGGCGTCGGCATCCCGGAAGCGCAGCTCGGTCTTGCCGAGCGCGATCGTGTCGCCGTCGCTCAGCGGGTGCGCGCTCGAGACGCGCGCGCCGTTCACGAACGTCCCCGCGCGGCTGCGCTTGTCGGCGATCGTCGTCCGCCCCTGCGCCCGCACGAGGACCGCGTGGTCGAACGAGATCCACGGGTCCTTGAGCTGGACCTTCGCCGTCCGCCGGTTGCCCAGCGTGAACTCGCCGTCGCCGCCCGGCAGGTCGACGCGCGTGCCCGCCTGCTTGCCCGAGACGACCTCGAGGAACGCCACGGTCAACGCCCCCCCCCGCGCCCGCCGAAGGGCGGCTCCTCGCCGCGGTCGAGGAGCTCGTAGAGCCGCTTCTCCTGCGCGCGGTCGGCCACGTGGTAACGGCGCCCGCGGCCGAGGTTCACGACGACGGCCTTCGACGGGTCGAGCTCGACCCCGGTCATCGCGCACAGCACCCGGACCGGCCCGGCCTGCGGGCCCTGGGGCTTCTTGTCGGGGTCGACCTCGGTCAGCCCCGGGGGCGTCGTCACGTCGGCGGCCGACACGGGCTGCTCGAGCCGGACCTCGTGGACGAGCGACACGAACGTCCTGCGGAACGTCCCGGTGTCGAGGACCGCCGTGCAGCGGATCGGCGTCCCCGGGACCTCGGCGAGCTTCGCCGTGACCTCGGGGGCGAACGTCCCCAGGTCGCGCCAGAACCGCAGGAGGTCGACCGGGAGCTGGAGCGTCGGCGCGACCCACAGGTCGAAGGCCGGGTCCCGCGCGTTGTTCTCGCGGATCTTCACGTGGAGCAGCTTCAGCTCCCGCGGCGCGCCGTCGATCAGGACCGTCGCCGTGGCCTGATCCTGCGGGAACACCTCGAGCCGGGCCTTGATCGCGCCCGGGCTCCGCGGGTCGCCGCCCGCGTGCGTGTAGTCGCGCTCGAGCTCGCGGACGCGCCCGCGGTCGTCGCCGGCCCGCTCGCGCAGCCGCGCGAACTCCGCCGCCTGCTGGGCGATCGCCTCGGCGCGCTTGGCGCGGTAGCCCTCGAAGTACTGGAACGGGCGGGTCACGACCTCGCGGCGCGGGATCGCGACCTCCCGGACCTGGCGGCCCTCGGTGTCGACGTAGAGCGCCCAGCCGTGGTCCTGGTCGAGCACGCGCAGGCGCGGCCCGAGCACGTGGACGAGCTGGCGCGAGAGCCCCGAGGACGCCTGCTCGCCGCCCGGGAAGCCGTTGCTGTCCTGGACCACGACGACGCGGGCGTCGCCGGGCGCCGGCCGACCCGGCTGGACCCCCTCGTCCGCCTGCGCGGCCGCCGCACCCACGACGAGCAGGGCCGGCGCCAGGGCGCCGACCCACCGGGGCACCGACCTGGCAGCGCGACCGAGGCCCAGGCGCGCGCGCTCGACGACCCCCTCGCCCACCGGGCCCCCTCCCCGCTCCGCCCTGGACGGCCGCGGCGCAATTCTCATTCAAGTCATTGCGCCACTACCGCTTAAGGTGGTAGAAATGTACCTGCCTCGGTCGTCCACGTCAACGGAATTTCCATCCCCTGTCGCCGGCAGGCAACTCCTTGCCAGGTCACGGCGCCCTGGGGAGAACCTGGGGAGAGCATGTCGAGGCAGCCGGTCCGCGTCGTGGCGGTGCTCGGGCCCACCGGGAGCGGCAAGGCTCGACTCTCGCTCGCCGCGGCCGAGGCGACCGGGGCGCTCCTCGTCTCGTGCGACTCGATGAAGGTCTACCGCGGGATGGACGTGGGGACGGCGAAGCCCCCGGCCGCCGAGCGCGCGCGCTGGGCGGGCCTCGACCTCGTCGACCCGTGGGAGCGCTTCGACGCGAGCCGCTTCCGCGCCCTGTTCGACCAGGTGCTCGAGCGGGCGCGGGCGGAGGGGCGTCCGGTCCTGCTCTCGGGCGGCACGACGCTCTACGTGAAGGCGGCCACGGAGGGGCTCGCCGCGGCGCCGCCCCGGGACGAGGCGGTCCGCGGGGCGCTCCTGCGCGACGCCGAGGCCGCGGGCGCGCCCGCCCTCCACGCGCGCCTCGCCGCGGTGGACCCGGCGGCCGCCGCGCGGATCCACCCGAACGACGCGCGGCGGCTCGTGCGCGCGCTCGAGGTCCACGCGCTCACGGGGCGGCCGCTCAGCGACCTCCAGCGCGAGGAGGGCGGGCGCCTCGGCGAGGTCCGCCCCGACGTGGCGCGGGCCGTGTTCTTCGTGCGCCGGGACACGGCCGACATGGACCGCCGGATCGACGAGCGGGTCGTGCGCATGCTCGCGGGCGGCTGGGTCGAGGAGTGCAGGCGCCTCCTCGAGCACCCCCGCGGGGTCTCCACCGAGGCGGCCCAGGCGCTCGGCTACCGCGAGCTCATGGCCTGGCTCGCGGCGGGGGGCGCGGGCGCGCCGCCGCCCGACCTCGTCGCGCGGATCCAGACGGCCACGCGCCGCTTCGCCCGCAAGCAGCGCACGTGGAGCCGACATCTCGCGGGCGCCGTGGCGCTCGAGCTCGGGCCGGGGCCGCCCGAGCCGGCCCACGCGGCCGCCGTCGTCGCCGCGCTCCGCGCGCTCGCG
>JANJTH010000730.1 GCA_024711205.1 Planctomycetota bacterium
GCGTCGAGGGCGGCGAGCGCCGCCGCCGGCGGGTCGAGCGGGTCGGCGGCCGCGAGCGCGCCCGTCGCCAGCTCGAGCTCGCCCTTGGCCCGCGCGCAGGCCTCGGCGTGCGCGACGCGGGCCTGCTCGGCGCGCCAGCGACGGAGCAGCGCCCGGAAGCCCAGGCTCAGCCCGACGAGCACGACGAGCGCGCCGAGCACGAGCGCCGCGAGCGCGGAGAGCGAGCGGCGATGGCGCATGACCTGCCGCGCGACCCGGTCCACCGAGGACTCGCGGGCCGCGAGCGGCGCCTCCCCGGCGAGCCAGCGCTCGAGGTCGACCGCGAGCGCCTCGGCCGAGGGGTAGCGCGCCTCGGGGTCCTTCGCGAGCGCGCGCAGCGCGATCAGCTCGAGCACGGGCTCGAGCACCCCGTGCTCGGCGAACGGCCGCGGGTGCTCCTCGACGATCTTCGAGTAGAGCTCGAGCGAGGCCTCGGCCACGAACGGGAGCACGCCCGTCGTCAGCTCGTAGAGCATGACCCCGAGCGCCCACACGTCGGTCCGGGGCCCGATCCGGTCGACCTGGCCCACGGCCTGCTCCGGCGCCAGGTAGAAGGGCGTGCCGAGGACCATGCCCTCGCCCGTGAGCTGCGTCTGGCCCTCGAGGTTCTTCGCGAGCCCGAAGTCCGTCACGAGGGGGTGGCGCCCGCCCCGCAGGAGCACGTTCGCGGGCTTCAGGTCGCGGTGCACGTAGCCGTGCTCGTGGGCGTGGTGGACCGCGCGGGCGACCTGCGCGAGGACCCGCACGCGCTCCGGCAGCTCGAGGCCCGGGTAGGCGCGCGCGAGGTCGGGGCCGTCGACCAGGTCGAAGGTCACCCACAGGACGCCGTCCTGCTCGCCCGCCTCGTGGGCCTTCACGATGTTCGGGTGGTCGAGCTCGAGCTGCGCGCGGGCCTCGCGCTGGAAGCGGTGCTGCTGCTTGGCCGAGGCCTTGTCGCCCGCGAGCAGGACCTTGAGCGCGACGACGCGGTCCGTCTCGACGTGGCGGGCGCGGTAGATCGCGCCCATGCCGCCCTTGGCGATCGCGGCCTCGACCGCGTAGCCGCCGATCTGCGGGGCGCCGGCGACGCCGGCCTGCCCCCCCTCGAGGGCGGGCGTGAGCGGGCCCGCCGACCCGCGGAACACCGCCGACGGCGGCGCGACGTCGGGGCCGAGGGCCTGGTCGCGGCGATCGATCGCCGACGCCGTCATGGACGAGCCGGCGGGCGGGACGTGGAGCGGCCCGCCGCAGCGCCGGCACGGCTCCGCGCGCGCCGTCGGCCCCGCGGCCAGGTAGCGGCCCGCCCCGCAGGCGGGGCACGGACGCCAGGCCCGGGCGAGCTCGGCCCGGAGCAGGAGCGCCTGCTCCGGCCGCAGGCGCCCCGACTGCACGAGGACCTGCCCGAGCCCGAGCGCCACGCCGCGGGCGAGCGCGGCGCCCTGGGCCGCGAGCGCCTCGCGCACGGCGCCCTCGTCGAGCACGCCGAGCGAGACGGCGAGGCGGGCGAGGACGAAGTCCTCCTCGCTGCGCCAGCCGCCGCCGGACGACGCGCCCGCGGGCGGACGGGGCGGGGGCGCGCCTGGCGGAGGGCCGGGCGGAGGGCCGTCGTGCGTCGTCACGCGGCTCGCGCCCGGCCGCGGGGCCTCGCGCTCGCCGTCATTGCGGCCGCACGAACACGACCCACGCGCCCACGTCGTCGCCCTCGCCCCCGTCGTCGCGGCCGTCGGGGCCGACCGACCACACGAGCGCCCGGTCGCGCGCGGGGAGGTAGCGGTAGGGGCGCCCGAAGGCGTCGAGGTAGCCGTCCTCACGCCGGCGGACGGGGTCGAACCGGAAGTAGGCGTGGTCGCGCCCCGGGCGGGTCCGCTCGAGCGCGGTCACGAGCGCCGCCGCGTCCGCGGGGAGGTCGCCCTGCTCGCGGGCCCAGGCCGAGAGGGCGGTCACGAGGGCCTGCACCTCGGTCCGCACGGCGTGGCGCTGGGCCTCGCGCTGCCCGAGCCGGATCACGGCGGCCGTCCCGACGTAGGCCACGGCGAGCAGGACCGAGGCCGCGAGCAGGGTGAGCCAGAACAGCGAGCGCAGGTGGCGCCGGCGGACGCGGCGCCGCGCGGCGTCGTCCTCACGCCGGAGCGCGTCCTCGACGCGGGCGAGCACGGCCTCGCGGCGGTCGCTCATGGCACCCGACGCGGCGTCGAGCGCCCGCTCGATCCGCGGCCCGAGCGGGTCGCCCGCGCCGCCGCCGAGGCAGCGATCGATCAGCGCCTCGCACGAGGGGCAGCCCTGCGCGAGGTGCTCCTCGAGGCGCTCGTGCTCGTCGGGCGGCAGGCCGGCCCCGGCGAACTCGCGCTCGCACAGGCCGAGGAACGGGCAGGCGTCGACGGCCGGGGTCACCGGGGCTCCTCGAGCGCCTCGGGGAGCGCGCCGAGGCGCTCCTGGAGCATGCGCGTCGCGCGGTGCAGGCGGTTGGCGACCGTGCCCGGCGGCTCGCCGAGGTGCACGGCGATCTCCTTGTAGGACATGCGCCGCATGTAGCGGAGCGTCACGACGAGCCGGTACTTGTCGGGGAGCGCGCCGATCGTGCCAAGGATCCGCTGGCGCTCCTCGTCGCGCTCGAGCGCGTCGGAGACGTCGGGGCGCGCGAGCCGCGCCGAGCGGGAGGCCGGGACGTCCCCCTCCTCGTCGATCGGGAGGGGCGGGTCGCGCCGCTCGCGGCGGCGCATCCAGTCGATGCAGAGCTTGAGCGTGATGTTGTAGAGCCAGGCCGCGAAGCGGTCGCCGTCGCGCAGGGCGCCGAGCGCGCGGTAGGCGCGGATCAGGGCCTCCTGGGCGATGTCCTCGGCGTCCGTCCGGTGCCCCGTCCGCTGGAGCGCGAGCACGGAGATCATGCGGTAGTAGCGGGCGGCAAGCACGCCGAAGGCCTCGCGGTCTCCCTGGAGGGCCCGCTCGACCAGCGCTCCGTCGTCGTGGGTCGGCGAGTCCACCGCGGCATCGTAGCAGCGGCCCCGGACGCCGGCCCGGAGGGCGACTCGAGGCCCGGCCGGAGGGCCCGCCGTAGTCCTCCGCGAAGCGGGCGTCGACGCTCGCGAGGCGGGAGCAACTCGAGCATGCCCGGAGGGGCTGTGAGCTGCGGCCAACGACGCGAGCGTCTACGCCGGCGAGCGGAGGCGACGCGGCGTCTCCGACCGGGCCGAAGGGGCCGACGGCCCCGGGCCTGCGCCCCGGGGCGCCGCGTTGACACGGCAGGACAGGGGCTTAGAATCCCCGGGATCGCGCGCGCGCGCCCGTCTGGAGTCGCGACCATGTCCCGTCCGTCGCTCTACCTCGTCACGGCGCTCTGCGTCGCGGTCGCCGCCGTCACCGGCGGCTGCGGCATGGAGGCGTCCGACACCCAGATCCGCACGCTGGGCGAGATGGGCGTCCCCGACGATGCCGCGCTCGTCGTGTCGACCGACGAGTACGTGTGCCCGCACATGGTCCCGGTCTCGGCCAAGGCCGACGACTGCGGGGCGACCTCCGGCGCGAAGCACACCGGGATCGGCTGCCGGGTCGACGGGACCTTCGGCCCCTACGTGCCCTGCGGGACGGTCGTGCAGGCGGGCGGCGGGACGTGCCCGAACTGCGGGGGCGCCTACCGCACCGAGCTCGAGGGGCCGCCCGAGCGGCCGCTCGCGCCGTTCAAGCGCTCGAGCCCGTTCGGCGGCGAGGTCGTCGACCCGGTGGCGATCCTCGTCAAGGGCGCCGAGGACCCGCGCGTGCCGAGCCGGTTCGCGCTCAATCAGGACCCCAAGACGGGGCGGTTCTTCGAGGCGTCCCCGGTCGACGTGCTGACGGCCGTGGCGCACCACGAGCAGGTCGTGAGCCCGACGGGCGTCCCGATCGACCCGACGATGAACGGCTACAAGGACCGCGCGCGGGGCGACGTGGTCGTGCGCAACGTCGACGCGCTCGAGGGCCCGTGCTGGCGCTGCGGCGGCAACGCCCAGTGCGCCTCGTGCCAGGGCGCCGGCGCCGGGGCGCTCGGCGTGTTCGGCCAGACCCCGCCCGAGTGCTGGACGTGCGCGGACAGCGGGCGCTGCCCCGAGTGCGAGGGGACCGGCTTCGCCTCCTACGAGGGCGGGCTCCCGCCGACGTTCCGCTCGCACCAGGTCCAGGGCGGCGAGACCCAGGCGCTCCCCTCGGAGAAGCGCGGCTGGCAGATGAAGTCCGCGACGCAGGACGAGGAAGACGCCGGCCGCGAGGAGTAGGCGCAGCGGCGTCGCCGCGGCGCGCGCGCCGCGGCCGCGGGGGCCAGGTCGGCGAGGGGCCCGTCGTGGGCGCCCGGCGGCCCCGCGGCGGGGGTCCTACCGCTTCGCCCGCTGGAGCATGCCCTGGACGATCCCCTCGACCTGGCGCACGTGGCGCTGGGCGTCGAGGCCCTGCGCGTGGTGGAAGGCCCGCACGACGCGGTGGCCCTGGGGCGTCACGACGACGGGGCGGAGGTAGGGGCCGCCCTCGAAGCGGACGTCGACGGGGGCGCTGACGGTCCCGGCCACCCGGTCCTCCATGCGGATCCGCAGGCCCGTCGCGTGGAGCAGCGTCTGCGCCCCGCGCGGGGTGATCTCGGTCCGGACCTCGATCACGAAGCGGTAGCGGTCCGACTGGGAGCGCACCCAGGCGCGGAGCTTGTCGAAGGCCTCGGTCGGCGCGAACTGGATCCCGCCCTGGAAGGCCGCGCGGACGTTCACCTGGTCCGCCTCGACGACGGCGAGGTGCGGGTCCCGCGGGAGCTCGACGCGGACGACCTCGGTCGTGTCGACGCCGCCGAGGCGCAGGACGAACTGGGCCAGGTCCGGGTTGCCCTGGTCGACGAGGACGGCCGACAGCTCGCGGGCCACCCCCTGGAGCTGCCCCGCGGCCTCGGCGTGCGCGGGGTCGAGGAAGAGCGCCTGCCGGAGCGCCTCGAGCGCGGCGAGGTAGGCCTCGCGGACCTCCCCCGGCGGCTGGCCGCGCGCGTAGAGGGCGCGCGCGCGCTCGTGGTCGCCGAGCGCGCGCGCGACGAGCTCGTCGGCGTGGGCGCGGCGCGCCGCCTCGGCCTCGCGCCGGCGGAGCTCCTGGGCCCGGTGGTAGACCTCGACGAGGCCCTCCTGCGCGGCGTCGTCCGTGCCGTCGAACCCGAGCGCCTGCTCGAAGGCGCGCCGGGCCCCGTCGAGGTCGCCCGCCTCGAGCAGGCGCCGCCCCTCGGCGGAGCGGGCGCGCCCCTGCTCGCGCTGGCGGGCGCGGAGGCCCCGGGCCTGCTCGAGCTCGGCGACCTGGCCCTGCTCGACGAGCACGCGCGCGAGCGCGGCGCGGACGACCTCCGACGCGGGGTCGGCCCGCTGCGCCTCCGCGAGGGCCACGCGGGCGCGCTCGAGCGCGGCGCGACGGGCGGCCAGGTCCTCGCCCGCGGCCTGGGCGACCTCGAGCTCGCGGCGCGCCGCGGCGAGGTGGGCCTCGCCCACGCCGGCCGCGAGGGCCGCGACCTC
>JANJTH010000734.1 GCA_024711205.1 Planctomycetota bacterium
GGCGCGCGCTCGCCCGCCCGGGCCCCTGGCCGCAGGGTGACCGCCCCGTCGCTCCGCCCCCGCGCCCTCGTGCACGCCGGACAGCCTACGCCGGCCGCGGCCGGCCGGACGCGCGGCCGCGGCCCTTGCGCGCCCGCGACCGCGGCGGCACGGTGTCTCCATGCCATGCCCCGACGGCGGCGCGAGCGTCGACTACGACGTCCTCTGGCGACGCCTCGACGACTTCGTCCGCTACAACCCGGGCGCCCGGCACCGCCGGCGCGCCGTCCGTCGGCTCCTGGCCCGCTGTCGCTTCCGCTCGCTGCTCGACGTCGGCTGCGGCTCGGGCGAGCTCCTCGTCGATCTGCTGCGGACGTTCGGGCCGCTGGAGCGGGTGTGGGGCGTGGACCAGTCGGCGGAGAGCGTCCGGCGCAACGCCGAGCGCATGCCCGGCGTCACGTTCCGGCGGCTCGACCTCGAGCGCGAGCGGCTCGGCGAGACCTTCGACGTCGTGACCTGCTGCGAGGTGATCGAGCACGTGGCCGCGCAGGCCGACGCCGTCGCGAACCTGGCCGCCATGGTCGCGCCGGGCGGGCACCTCGTCCTCACCTGCCCGACGGGCCGGATCTTCGAGACCGAGCGCGGCTGGGGGCACCTCCGCCACCCCTCCCGGGGCGACCTGCTCGGCTGGACCCGGGCCGCCGGGCTCGAGCCGGTCGCGCTCGAGAACTGGGGCTGGCCCGTCTACCGCATCACGAAGTGGGCCACGAACCTCGACCCGGGCTGGTCTCGCCGGCACTTCGCCGCGGGCGCCTACGGCCCCCTCCAGCGGGCCGTCTCGGGGGCCCTCGACCTCGCGAACCGCCTGAACGCGCGCGACTCCGCCCACGGCTGCCAGCTCTTCGGCCTGTTCCGTCGCCCGGCGGCGGCCGGCGCCGCGTGAGGGCGACCCTCCTCGAGCACCTCGCCTGCCCCGACTGCGGCGGGGACATCGCCGCCGAGGACACGCGCCCGCGGGGCGCCCTCGAGGCGGGCGACCCGGTCGAGGAGGGGACCCTCCGCTGCACGGCGTGTCGGCGCGCCTGGCCGATCGTCGGCGGTGTGCCCGACTTCGTGGGCGGAGCGACCGCCGGCGAGGTGGCCCAGACGACGGCCGGCTTCGCCCGCAACTGGGTCCGCTACGAGGAGGTGATCCTGCGCGAGGAGGCGCTCAACGCGCGGCTCCTCCGCGACTGGGTCGCCCCGCTGCGCCTCGACGCGCTCGCGGGCAAGGTCGCGCTCGACGCGGGCTGCGGCATGGGCCGCTGGCTGCGTGCGGTCGCCCGGCAAGGCCCGCGGGCCGCGATCGGGGTCGACATGAGCGAGGTCGTGTGGGCGGCGGCCCGGGCCGTGCGCGATCAGCCGAACGCGCACGTCGTGCGCGGGGACCTGTTCCGCCTCCCCATCCGGCCCACGGTCGACGTCGTGCTCTCGATCGGCGTGCTCCACCACACCCCCGACCCGGCCGCGGCCTTCGCCGCCGTGCAGGGGCGCGCCGGCCCCGGGGGCGTGACGCTCGCCTGGGTCTACGGGGCGGAGGGGAGCGGCTGGCTCGAGCGCTGGGTCACGCCGCTGCGCCGCCACGTGACCAGCCGCCTGCCGGACCGGGCGCTGCTCGGGCTCAGCCGCGCGCTCACCGTCCCCCTCTGGGCGGGGGCGCGCGCGACGCCGTGGCTGCCGGCCGCGCTCCCGGTCCCCTCCCGGCCCTACCTCGAGCATCTGCGCCTGTACCCGCGGCGCTACCTCGAGCACATCGTCTACGACCACCTCGTGCCGTCGCTCGCGGCCTACCTCCCGCGGGCCGAGGTCGAGGCCTGGGCCCGCGGCCCGGGCCTCGCCTACCACCTGTCGCAGCGCAACGGGAACTCGTGGCGCCTGATCGCGGCCCCGGACCGGGGGGCCCTCGCGCGCGCGCTCGAGCCGGCGGCGTGGCCCGGCATCGTGCCCGCGCGCGAGGCGTGACGCGCCGAACGCCGCGCGGCCGGCGCGGGCCGCCCTACGCCGGGTCGGTCGGCGGCCGGTCCGCGAGCGCGGCGAGCGCCGGGGGGAGCGCGCGCGCCTCCTCGGGCGTCGGGAGGCCTGCCACGTTGCGGCCCCCGGCGAGCCGGTAGCTCGCCCCGCCGGTCGCGTGGTAGACGCGCGCGAGGAGCTCGGCCAGGAGCCCGAGCGCCACGGCGCCGGCCCCGAGCACGCACAGGAGCGCCGCCAGCGCGGTGACCGGGTTGCGGTGGATGAACACGTGGCGCGGGTCGCCGAGCGGGTGGAGGCCCTTCTGCCAGAGCGTCACGCAGGCCAGCGCGAGCGCGAGCGCGACGAGCGCGAGCCCGGCGCCCCCGAACAGGTGGAGCGGGCGCGCGGCGTAGCCGCTCTGGAGGAACAGCACGGTCATCAGGTCGAGCAGGACCTTGAACGTGCGCCAGATCCCGTACTTGCTCCGGCCCCACGTGCGCGCGCGGTGATGCACCTCGAGCTCGACCACGCGCGCGCCGTTCCAGGCCGCGTAGGCGGGGACGAAGCGGTGCATCTCGCCCATGAGCCGGACGTCGGCGAGGACCTCGCGGCGGTAGGCCTTGAGCGTGCAGCCGAAGTCGTGGATCGGGACGCCGGTCAGCCGCGCGAGCAGCCGGTTGGCGAGCCAGGACGGGAGCCGGCGGCTCCAGAGGGGGTCCTGGCGGCGCCGCCGCCAGCCCGAGACGCAGTCCGCGCCCCGCGCGACCTCGGCGAGCAGGCGCGGGATGTCCGCCGGGTCGTTCTGACGGTCCGCGTCGATCGGGACGAGCACGGCCCCCTGCGCGCGGCGGAGCCCCGCGTCGATCGCGGCGGTCTGGCCGTAGTTGCGCGCGAGCTCGACCACGCGCACGTGCGCCGGGTCCCGCGCGGCGAGCGCCGCGAGCACATCGCGCGAGCCGTCGCGCGAGCCGTCGTCGACGAACACGACCTCCCAGGCGAGCCCCTCGAGGGGCGCGAGCGCGGCCGTGAGCTCCTCGAACAGGGGGGCGAGGTTCTCGCGCTCGTTGAAGACCGGCACGAGGACGGAGAGGTCGATCAAGGTGCCGGCGCGGCTCCAGCGCGGCGCCGTCCGGTCGGGCGCTGCGGCGGCGATCCTATCCGAGGCCCGCGCGGGCCCGCCCTCCCTCCGGGTCCCTCGGGAGGTCGGCCGCCCGGCCACCGTGCGCGCGGCGCGGGCGCGCGCCCGAGGGGCCCCCCGCAGGTGGGCTCACCCCAGCCGCGCGATCAGCCCGGCCCCGCGCCCGGCGCGGTCCCCGTCCCGCCGGTGGGAGTGGAGCTCCGGGTCCGCGATCGTGCAGCGCCCGAGCCGCTCGACCGTCCCCACGCCGGCGGCCTCGAGCTGGTGCGCGACCGCGCGGTCGAGGTCGAGCCACGCGCGGTCGCCCGGCCCGCGCGCGCGCACGCACGCCACGGGCGGCACGCCCGCGCGCGCGAGGGCGGCGACGACCTCGGGGCCGACCTCGTAGCGGGCGCCCGTGGCGCAGGGGCCGACCGCGGCCACGAGGT
>JANJTH010000813.1 GCA_024711205.1 Planctomycetota bacterium
GGCGCCGGGCGCGGCGAGGCTCACGCGGCCCCCCCGGCGCCGCGCCGCCCGCCCCGCTCGGGCGCGGCGGGCTCGGGCGCCGGGCCGCCGTCACCGGGCGTCGGCGCCGAGAGCTCCTCGATCCGCCGCTCGGCCTGCGCGAGCAGGTCGCGGCAGGCGCGCAGGGCGGCGACGCCCTTCTCGTAGTCGGCGAGCGAGGCGTCGAGCGTCAGGTCGCCGCGCTCGAGGCGGGCGAGGATCTCCTCCAGCTCGCGGTAGCGCTCCTCGAAGCTCACGGGGGCCTCCTCTCGAGCGCCGCGCGCTCGGGCCCGGACGATAACCGAGGCGCGGGACCGGCCGCCTGCGCTACCCTGTCGCCCCCGCGCCCGGCCGGGGGGCGCCCGGCGAGGCGCGCGCGACGAAGACACCCCCCGCGCGCCCGACGGCGCAAGGAGCCCGCTGCTTGACGACGAAGCCTGCTCGACTCGACTCCCCGCTGGTCCTCGCCGCGCTCGCGTGCGGCCTCCTCCTCGGCTGCGACGAGCAGCCGGGTCCCGGGGCGGTCCCGTCGGCCGCCGAGGTGACCAGCCCCGCCGCGGGCCCCGCGACCGCCGCCCCGGGGCTCCCCGCCCGCATGCTCTCGCCGGCGCTGACGACCGACGTCGAGCTCGACTTCGAGCACCACGCGATCCTCGACCGGAGCCAGGACGTCGGCCAGGCGACCCAGCGGACGGTGTTGCTCGAGGTGATCGGCCTCACCTACGCCGAGGCGACCTCCAGGCTCGAGGGCGCGCTCGAGCGCGCCGGCTTCGCGCGGACGTCGGCGCAGGACCAGGGCACGACGTTCACCCGGGGCTACGCGCGGGGCGGCGGCCTGAGCGAGGCCGGCGGCCAGGTCGTGACCCTCTCCGCCGACCCCTACGAGGCGGGCAACGTGGGCATGACGGGCCGGGGGACGGGCACGATCAGCCTCACCGTGAAGACGAAGAAGTAGCCGCCGGCGCGGTCGAGCCCGCGCGGCGCTCGGCGCCCTCGGCGAGGTCCACGGCGAAGGCCCGGGCGAAGCCAGCGGCGCCGCCTGCGAGGCGGGGGCGAGTCGGGCCGTCCTGGAGGGACCGCGCTCCGCGCCCCGCTTCGCGGGCTCGCGACCCACGTCGCGGGGAGCATCGACGGCGAGCGCGACCGAGCCGGCGATCCCCTCGAGGGCCCTCAGTACCAGCCCTGCTTGCGCCCGCGCCGCGCGACCTCGAGCGCGAGCGAGGCCGCGACCTCGAGGCCCCGCTCGAAGCAGGGGTCGCGGCCCTCGGCCCAGGGCAGCGTGGCCTGGACCTCGACGTCGGGCGGGACGCCCACGCCCTCGATCACCTCGCCGCCGGTGAGCGTGCGCATGTCGAGCGCCGGGAGGAGCACCTGCGCGCCGTCCGAGAGGCGCTCGAACCGGGCCCCGAGCACGGCGCCGCGCGTGCGCGCGCCGACGACCGGGCCGATCCGTCGGCGGCGCCACTCGTAGGCCAGGACCTCCTTGGCCGAGCGCGTCTCGCCGTCGACGACGAGCACCGCGGGGCGCCCCCACAGGGGCCCGCCCGGGGCGTTCGGGTCGAACAGGTCGAGCGTGCGCTCGACCGCCGACGGCAGGCCGCCCTGCCCGCGCACGTCGAGCACGAAGGCGTGCGCGTCGTCGAGGCGGGCCAGGAAGTGCGCGAGCCCGTCGACGGGCTCCTCCGAGAGCATGTGGTAGAGCCGCGTGGTCCCGACCCGCCGGCCGAGCACCTCGACGACGCGCTGGCTCACGCGGCTGCCCTCGAGCTCGCTCCAGTCGGCCGAGGTGAGCGAGGCCTGGAACAGCCCCTTGGGCCGCGGGAAGCGCTGGAGCTCGAGCCGCGCCGTCTGGCCCGCCGCCGACGTCGGCAGCACGTAGCTGCGCGGGCCCCCGAGCCCGGCGTCCCAGGGCAGGGGCCGGAGCCCGGCGTCCTCGGGCGGCTGGCCGTTCACCGTGAGCACCCGGTCGCCGCGCAGGAGCCCCGCGGCCGCGGCGGGCCCCCCCTGCACGCAGTCCGACACCCAGTAGCCGTCGTCGACGCGGGTGAGCTTCACGCCGAACGTCGGCGCGAGCAGGCTCTTGGCCTCGTTGTCGTAATGGTTGCGGTAGACGTCCTCCTCGACGACCGCGGCGTGCGAGGCCTTGAGCTCCGCGAACATGGCGAGGATCGCCTCGTGGACCTCCTCCTGGCTCTTCGCGCCGACGGCGCGCGGCCGGTGCCGGTCCCGCGCCGCCTGCCAGTCGACGCCGTGGAAGCCGCGCTCGTAGAAGCTCTCGCGGAGCAGCCGCCAGGCCTCGTCGAACGCCCGCGGGTCGGGCCCGCGGCGCTCCTGCGCGAGGGCGGGCCCGGCCGCGCCGAGCGCGACCAGGACCGGCGCCGCCGCGGCGAGCGCGAGGGCGAGCCCGGCCGCGCCGAGCGCGGCCCGCGCCGTGGGCGCGCCGGACGCGCCCGTCCCCCGCCGGGCCGGCGAGCACCTCACGGCTGCGGTTCGCCTTCCACCGGCTCGACGGGCGCCCCGTCCACGTCGAGGTCGCGCTCGCGCCGGGAGCGGTCGGCGCCGTAGTACTTGTATTCGCCGACCTGCTGGACGGTCTTCGGCTTCGCGAACGCGCGCGCGGCCCAGATCAGGACGACGAACACCAGGAGCACGGCGACCATGAGGATCGTGTTCTTGCGCGCCCGGAGCACGCAAGACCAGTAGAGCTGCAGCCGCTCGTCGGTGGGCGCGAGCTCCCGCGCGCGCTCGAACAGGGCGAGCGCGGCCTGGTAGTCCTCGACGTCGTAGCGCGCCTTCGCCTCGCGGGCGCAGAGCTGCCCGCGCGTCTGCGCGACCTGGAGCTCGAGCGAGGGCGAGACCTCGACCACGGCGTCGAGGGCCCGCTCGATCGTGTCGAAGGTCGGCGCGGGGTCGGAGATCGTCCACGCCTCGGGGCCCGACTGCGTCAGGCACTTCCGGCGCACGTAGCCCCAGGCGTCGGCGCCGAGCTGGACCCGCACGTAGTCGCCGTCCAGCTCCTGGCCGCCGAACGTCTCGCCGACCGCCCCGGGCCTCACGAGCGCCCCGAAGTGCGCCGGGCGGTCGCGGACCACGACGACCTCGACCTCCTCGCGCACGGCGTCGAGGAGGAGCTGCCCGTAGGCGGGCTTCGCCCGGGCCTGGACCGCGGGGTCCCGGTACTCGAGCGCCCGCCGGAACAGCTCGCCCGCCGCCCCGCGGTCCCCGGTGGCGAGCTCCTCGCCGCGCGCGACGAGGGCCTTGGGCAGCAGCTCGCGCGCCTCCGCGTGCTGGGGGCTCCGGGCCAGGACCTGCTCGAGCAGCGTGATCGCCCCCGCCCAGTCGCGGCCTGCCGACTTCTCGCGGGCCGCCTCGACCTGGGCGTCGAGCTTGGCCCGCTCGCGCGCGAGCGCGACCTCGATCAGGACCTCGAGCGACCGCATGACGACCTCGTTGGCGCGCGCGGCGCCGACGGCCGCCCGCATGCGCTCGAGCTCGCCCGTGTCGACGTCCCGCCGCCGCAGCTCCGCGAACAGCGGGTCGAGCATGGGCGCGCCGAGGCGGGCGAGGACCCGGGCGGCGCGCTCGGCGCGCTCGCGCTCGTCGTCGCTCGAGCTGTCGGTCGTCCCCGAGGCGAGCCCGAGCAGGACGCTCACCGCCTCGTCGGGGCGGCTCGTGAAGGCGGTCAGGAGCGGCTCGAGGAAGTCGTCGCGCGTGCGCGCGAGGTCGAACAGGCGCCGGCCGACCTCGCCCTCGAGCGCGCCCGGGACGTGCCCGAGGAGCTCGATCATGCGGCGCTTCCACTCGAGCGGCCGCGTGGTCCCGGGCAGCGGGGCCCGCTTGAGCTGCCCGCGCTCGATCGTGGTGATCGTCAGGTCCCGGTCGACCGCGTCGACCTCGCCCAGCACGAGCGGCCCGATCGGCTCGCCGAACAGGGCGAGCGACCTGCGCAGGAGCTCGCGGTGCTCCTCGCGCGAGGCGGGGGGCCCCGGCACGGCCAGCGCCCGGCACACGAGCAGGCGCGCGAGCTCGAGGTCGCCGTTGCCCGCCGCGGCCTTGTAGGCGCGCGCGAGCAGGTCGAGGGAGTTGCTGGCCGTGGCCGCATCGATCACCTGCACGAGCGGCCCCTTGGCCTGGGGGCTGGCGACCGCGACGAACTGCTCCGGCGCGAGCTCGAGCTCGACGCGCGCGTCGACCGCGCCCTCCGCCTGCGGGCGGTGCTCGACCGCGACCTCGACGCCGGGGAACAAGGTCGGCAGCGCCGCCTCCTCGGTCGCGAGCGGGGCCGGGCTCGGCTCGCGGGACAGCCCGAACAGCGTGACCTTGAGGCGCCCGCCCACCACGAGGTGGGCCTCGGCCGAGTGCGTGAGCCGGGCCTCGATCTTGAGCCCGCCCTCGCGAGCGCTCCGGGCCCTCGCCACGCGGAGGGTGAGCTCACCCTCGGGCAGCGGGACGACGACCTGCGAGGTGAGCGAGACCGCGCGGATCGGGGGCGCGCCCTGCCGGCGCTCGGTCACGCTGTCGGCCCACTCGTCGTTGCGCCACTCGCGCAGCGTGTAGGTCTCGTCCGTGAGGTCGAGGAGCTGCCCCTGGCGGATCCCGACCCCGATCATGTCGCCCGGCCGCACCCCTGCCTCGTCGAAGGGGTCCTTCTCGCGGACCGCGTCGGCCTGCTTCACCTGGAGCCGGGGGTTCTCGAAGCTCGAGACCCGCTCGAGCGGGATCGACTGCGTCCCGCCCTCGACGAACTTGGGCGGGTCCGTGCCCGGCACCTGCGGCTGGACCCGCACCTCGGTCAGGTTCGCGCTCAGGAAGCGGGCCGGCTGCCCGTTCACGGTGACCACGTCCCCGGGCTCGGACGCGAGGATCGCGGCCTCGACCTCGGGGTCGAGGTCCTTGGGCGGGGCGCCGCGCAGGACCTCGAGCACCCACCCGCGCTCGACGCCGACGCGGACCGGGTCCCCCTTCTTGAGGAAGAGGATCACGCGCGAGAGCTTGGTGTACTCCTCCTCGGAGATCTGGAAGCGCCGGTCGCCGTCGAGCTCGAGCCAGTGGCGGCCGGCGAGGTTCTGGTAGCGCTCGAAGCGGCCGGCGACGTTCTGGCGGCGCGCGGCCTCGGCCTGGGCCCGCCGCTCGAGGGTCGCGAGGCGCTTGTTCGCGTCGAGCGTGTAGGAGACGGGGTCCCCGCTCTCGAGCCCCTCGAGGACGCCCTGCAGGCGCGCCCAGGCCTCGGCGGGGATCCCGAGGCGGGTCCCGCCGCGCAGGACGAGGAACCGCTCGCCGGCGGCCTCCTGGAGCGCGACGAAGGTGCCGGCGAGCGCCTGGCCTTCCTGGGCCGACGCGGAGGCGGCGAGGCCGCACAGGGCGGCGGCGAAGACGGCGGCGACCGCGGGTGGAGCATGGAGGGAGCGCATGGGGGACCTCGACGACCTCGGGCGCGACGCGGCGCGGCGCGGGAGTGCCCGCGCATTCTGACAGCCGCCCGGGCGATCCACCATTGCCTCGGACGCGCCCGCCGGGCGGCGGGAGGTCGGGTCGGGTCGCGCCTGGGGGCCCGAGCGGGCAGGTCTCGCGCTGCTATACTCCCCCGCCCTGGAGCATCCCCATGCAGAGTCTGCGCGTCCGGCCCTGGAACCCGGGAGGCGTCCGCTTCCCCGCGCTGTCCGCCCTCTCCCTCGTGCTCGCGCTGGGCGGGTGCGCCGGGGACCCCGAGCCGGCCCCGGCCGGCGAGGAGGCGCCCGCGGCCCAGGCGGCGCAGACGCCCCCGGCGCTCGCGGCGTCGTACGCGGGCCGGTGGGTCCGCGAGGACGGGGTCGCGCTGGAGGTCGAGGACGACGGGGCCACGGTGCGCGGCAAGCTCGCCCTCGACCCCGCCGGGCGCTGGAGCGCCTGCGACCTGGTCCTCGCGCGCGAGGGCGGCGTGCTGCGAGGGACCGCGAAGGTCACGGCGGCCGGGCGCGACGACGCGGTCGAGCTGCGCTGGGAGCTGAGCCCCGCGGGCGACGGCCTGGCCGGGCGGACGCAGAGCGCGTGGCTCGACGAGGCGAGCGGCGAGGTGTTCGTGTTCGCCGAGGGCCCCGAGTGGCGCCCCGTGCGGTTCGAGGTCGCGCGGCCGACCTCGGCGCCGGCCGCCGTGCCCGCGCCGGCCGCCGGCGTCGACGTCG
>JANJTH010000344.1 GCA_024711205.1 Planctomycetota bacterium
GCAGGGCGGCCGCGACGGCGCCCTGGTCGCGCGCGGCGCGCGGGTCCACGCCGGGCAGCGCGACGCGCCCGCGGGCGACGTCGCGCGCGACCCGCTCGACGGCGCCCTCGAGGTCGCGCAGGCCGTCGAGGTGCGGCAGGAGGGCGAGGGCGAGCGGCGGCAGGGGCACGCGGTCGTGGTGCGCGTTGAACACCGGCTGCCCCAGGCGCGCCGCCCGGCGCGCGAGCGGGTTCGCCTTCGGCCGGGCCCCCGGGCTCGCGACGCAGGCGGGCGGCTCGACGCGCAGCCCGAGCACGTCGCGCTGCCAGGCCTCGAGCAGGAGGGCCTCCACCTCGGCCCGGTCGTCGGCCGCCCCGTCGGCGCCGGGCGGTCGCGCAGCGTCCGGCGCCCCGGCGACCCCGGCGCCGGCGCCGGCTCCGGCTCCGGCTACGGCTACGGCTCCGGCTACGGCCCCGGTGGGCGCGGTCGTGGGCCCGACGCGAGCCCGCGCCGCCTGCGCGAGGGCGGGCGTCGCGACGGCCTCGGGGTAGGCCTCCAGCAGGAGCTCGAGGGCGGCCCGAGCGAGCGGCGTGCGCGCCGCGATCCGCCCGCCCCCCTTGCGCGCGAACCACGTGACGCCGGCGCCCTCCTCCGCGGCCGTGGCGCCGGCGGCGCGTGGACCGGCGCGCCCGGGCGCGGCGCGGTCGGTCCCCGCCTCTCCCGCCGCCGGCGCGGTCCGGGCACCCGAGCTCGTCGGGGTCGCCTCGGGCCGGGCCGCCGAGCAGGCGAGGAGCGCCCCCACGGACGCAGGCGCCGGCGCGTCGAGGGGCGCCCGCGGCGCGTCGCGCCGGCACAGCAGCGCGCGCCGGAACGCGCGGCCGAGCACGCAGTCGGCGAGCTGCTCGCGCCCGAGGCGACCTCCCTCGGCCGCCTGCCCGGCGCCGGCGAGGACCCGCTGCGCGGCCGGCGCGGCGAGCACGTCGAGGGCCGCGCCCGGCGGCTCGGCGTCGGCCACGTAGACGAGCCCGTGCGCGGCGGCCAGCTCCACGAACTCGCCGAACCAGCGCGGGTGGTTGTGCTCGGCGAGCACCTCGTGGGTCACGTAGGCGTGCAGCCCCTCGGGGTCGCCCTCCCCCGAGCGCAGGAAGTCCGCCTCGGCCTCGAGGAGCCCGGCCCAGGCCGGCTCGCTCGAAGGCGCCGCGGCGGCCAGGTCGTCGAGGAGGGCGCGCGCGCGCGCCGCGCGCCGGCGAGGGTCGGGCTCGTCGCGGGTCTGCCGCGCGAGGACCGCCTGGACGGCCCCGCGCAGCCCCCAGCCCGGCTGCGTGTTGAAGCTCACGTACGCGACCCCGCCGGGGGCGAGCACGCGGCCGATCACCGCGAGGAGCTCCCCCTGGAGCGCGGGCGGGACCCAGGAGAACAGCCCGTGCGCGATCACGTAGTCGAACGCGCCGTGCTCGGGCGCGCGGCGCAGGTCGCCCTCGACGAGGGTCAGGTTGGCGAGGCCGAGCTCGGCCGCGGCGCGCCGCCCGGCCGCGATCTGCGCGCCCGAGAGGTCGAGGCCCACGAGCTCGCAGCCCGGGCCAGCCAGCGCGGCCGCGCGCAGGTTCCCGCCGTCGGCGCAGCCGAGCTCGAGCACCCGGCACCGCCCCGGCGGGGCCGGGTCGAGCCCGTGCAGCCGCGCCACCGTCGCGAGCCGGTCGGGCTGGGCCTCGGCCAACGGGTCGGCGGGATACGGCGTCTCGTCGTAGGCGCGCCCCGCGCGTGCGGCCCCGGCGGAGGCCGCGGGCCCATTGCCCTCGCCCCCTGCAGGTTCGCCGTCACCCCCGGCGGCACGCGGCCTCGGCTCCCCGGCTCCCAAGGGCGCGGCTCCCTTCGATCGACTCCGCCGGGCCCGGGGCCCCTCGACGTCGCCCGCGATCGTCGCATCCGACCCCGGGAACCGGTCAGCCCTCGCGCCGCCCCGACCCACGCCCCGACCCACGCCCGGGCGTGGGCCCCGGGCCCGCCTGGCGGGTCCACGCGGCCCCGCGGAAGATCCCCGACATGCCCGTCCCACGCCTCGACCCCGCGGCGCTCGACGCGCTCCGCGCCGACCCCCGCCGCCGGCTCGGCCGCTACCTCGTCGTGGGCGAGCTCGGGCGCGGCGGCATGGGCGTCGTCTACCACGCCTGGGACGACGCGCTCGGGCGCGAGGTCGCGCTCAAGGTCCTGCCCGCGGCGCAGGTCGAGCCCGAGGCCGCGCTCCGGTTCCAGCGCGAGGGCCAGGCCATGGCGCGCGTGGTCCACCCGGCGATCCTGCCCGTCTACGACCGCGGCCAGGACGCCGGCCGGCAGTTCCTCGCCATGCCGCTCCTGCGGGGCGGCACGCTCAAGGAGCTCGTGCGCGCGGGAGGGGCCACCTTGCGCCGACGCGTCGAGGCGCTCGAGCAGGTCGCGCGCGCCGTCCACGCGGCCCACGAGCAGGGCGTCGTGCATCGCGACCTGAAGCCCGAGAACGTGCTCCTCGACGACGCGGGCCGCCCCTACGTGGCCGACTTCGGGCTCGCGCGCCTCGTCGACCGCCAGACGCGCCTCACGCAGAGCGGCGTCGCGCTCGGCACGGCCGCCTACATGCCGCCCGAGCAGGTCGACGGCAAGGGCGTCGACGCGCGGAGCGACGTCTACGCGCTCGCCGCGATCCTCTACTTCTTGCTCACCGGGCGCCCGCCCTTCCAGGGCGCGACCGACCTGAACGTGATCACGGCGGTCCTGCGCCAGCCGCCCGAGCCTCCCTCGCGCGTGGCCCCCGACGTGCCGCCCGCGCTCGAGGCGCTCTGCCTGCGTGGGCTCGCGAAGGACGCGGCCGCCAGGCCCCCGAGCGCGGCCGCCTTGGCCGACGCGCTCGCCGCCTGGCTCCGCGCCGACGCGCGCGGCGACCTGGTCGCGCCCGCGCGGTCGCGACCGCCCATGGGCCTCGTCGCAGGAGCGGCCGTGCTGGCGCTGCTCCTCGTGGCCGCGCTGGGCGTCGCGGTCGGGCTCGCCGCGGCGGGTCGCGGGGGCCTCGGCGCCGATCCCCCGCCTTCGCCGGCCCCCGGACCCGTGGCTCCGGCGACCCCGACCGCGGGGCCTCCGACCCCGGCGTCCGGCGCGACGGGACCGGCCGCGGCTGCGCGGGAGGACCGCTCGGGCCCCCCCACGGAGCTGTGGAGCAGGCAGCTCGCCGTCGGGATCTCCTCGCTGGCCGTCTCACCCGCGACGCTCGACGTGTTCGTCGGCTGCGTGGACGCCGGCCTCCGACGGTTGGACGCGCAGGGCGCCCTGCTCCCGGACCTCCAGGCGGCCGGGGCGCGCAGGCTCTTTCAGGTCCTCGCGGACGGGAGCGAGCGAACCCACCTCGCCGAAGTTCGGCTGCTGGCCATGGCCCAGGACGGCGCGCTCCTCGCGGCCGGAGGGCTCGACCAGGAGGTCCTCACCTGGGACCTCGCGACCGGGGTCCTGCGCGCGACCCACCGCTGGCCCGGCGACGGCGAGCGCGGCAAGGACCCCGAGCACACGCACGCGCTCGGCTGGGTCCCCGACCCGAGCGGCGGGCAGGCGCGCCTCGTGGCCAGCTCGACGCGCGGGTTGCTGGCCACGCTCCTCCTCGACGGATCGCTGAGCGCGTTCGACCAGCAAGGCCCCGTCGTCGAGCGCCTTCGGGCGACGACCGACGGCGGCTTCCTGGGCACGGTCGTCGCCCTCGGCACTCCGGCCCGCTCGGCCTTGATCCCGTACGAGCCCGCTCCGCGGGACGCCCCCACGCCCTGGAGGCCCGCCCCGCGCGCGGAGCGGCCGGCCGGCCTCGAGCCGCCGGAGCCGCTGATCCTGGGCACCCCCTGGGCGCGCGGGAGGTTCGTGGCGTCCGTGCGCGCCAATCCGCTGCGGCTCCTCGTGTGGAGCGACCTTGGTCGGCCCGCGGTGCATCAGCTCGGGACCGAGGACGCGGGCGGTCCGAGCCGTTTTCCGAACGCCCTGGAGCTCGCGGGCGACCTCGCGGTGATCGGCACGCACGACGGGCGCTTGCTGGGCTGGGACCTGGCCGCCGCACGCGTCGCGTGGTCGCTCGACGAGGCCTTCGACGGCCCCGTCATGGGCCTGGGGGTCGCGCAAGACGGGGCCGCCTGGCGGATCGTGGCCGCAGCCGGCCGCCGGGTCCGGGCCTGGCACCTCCCCGCCCCCGGCCTCGCCCGACGCCGCTGAGGGGCGCGGGGCGGCCGGCCCTGCACCCGGCATGGCAAGCGCTCGCCGAGGGCTTCGGCCGGCGCGGCGCGCCGCCCCCGTACCTCAGCCGCAGCCCCCGCCCTCGACCTTGCGCGGGCCCGTCGCGCGGACCTTGCGCTCGAACACGCGCCCCGCCGCGGCGTCCGCGGGCGGCCGCGCGGCGGGCCAGCGCCCGCCGAGCGCCTCGGAGAGCGCGTGGCGGAGCCGGTCGTCGCCGTCCGGCGCGGGCGCGGCGTCGACGCGCCCGCGCGCGAACACCTCGAGCCAGAGGTTCACGCCGCCCGCGAGCACGTAGGCGGGCTCGACGCCGCGGACGACGAGGCGGCGCCAGGCCGCCTCGGCCCGGGCCTCGTCGTTCGAGGCCACGACCACGACCGCCCCGGGCAGGAGCGCGAGCGGCTCGCGCTCGAGCGCGGCGAGCGTCGTCCGGCGCGCGTCGCGCAGGTGGAACCGGTTCCAGTCGGGCTCGTCACGCAGGTCGAGCACGCGGAGCGGCGCTCGCCGCGCGTGGACGAGCTCGAGCAGCTCGCCCGGGTCGAGGTGGGGCTCGCGCGCCGCGAGCCGCGCGTCGAGCTCGGCCGCCCGCCGGGCGAGCCGGTCCTCGAGCGTGGGCTGCCCCCGGACCGCGACCGCCAGGGCCAGGGCCAGGAGCGCCGCCGCGCCCGCGCGCTCGAACGTCACGACGCGCCCCCGGCGGCCGCCCGGTCTCCGCCCTCCGGCGAGCCCGACGCAGGGCCCTCGCCCTCGGCCTCGCCCTGGCCTCCGCGCGCCGGCCCGCCGGGCGCCGCGCC
>JANJTH010000917.1 GCA_024711205.1 Planctomycetota bacterium
CGGCCGGGCCGCGCGCTCGCCGCCGGCGCCGTCGACGTCGAGGCGCTGCGCGTCGAGCCGCGCACGGGCGCCGTGCGCGTCGCGTGGGTCGCGCCCGAGGGCGCGCTCGTCCACGTCCGGCAGGGCAGCGCGCCGCTCGCGGGGCCCGACGACGGCGAGCCGCTCTACTGGGGGCGCGACCGGCGCGACGTCGTGGTCGACTGCCTCGACCCGGGCCAGGAGGTCCACGTCCGGGCCTTCCTCGTCGGGCCCGGCGGCGTGCTCACGGCCGGCCTCGCGGCCCGCGGCGTCGCCGTCGGCCCGCCGCCCGCGCTCGACGCCGTGCGCGCGACGGGCGGCGACCGGCGCGTGACGCTGGCCTGGACATGGCCGCAGGACCCGAGCTACGACCGCGTCGTCGTCCGGCGCACGCCGCCCTGGCCGCAGGGCGAGCGCGCGGTCCCGCGCGACGCCGACCCCGTGCTCGTCGACGAGCAGGCGCCCGTGGGCGAGCTCGCGGGCTACGCGCTCCGCACGGCGCTCGGCGACGTGCTCGCGTCGGACCGCCGCGAGGCCCGCGCGGAGGCCCGCGCGCTCGCGGAGCTCGCGCGGTTCGTGGCGCGCCCCGGCGGGCGCTCGGTCACGCTCGAGTGGGCGCTCCCCGAGGGGCTCACGCCGGGCGCGGGCGCGGCGGTCGAGGTCGTCCGCAACACGGAGCGCGAGCCCACGGGCATGGACGACGGCTCGTTCGTGCGGCTCGAGAAGGGCGCCCTCCGGCACGTGGACGAGCCGCTCCCGGCCGGCGGGCGCGTGTTCTACCGGGCCTGCCTCGCGCTCCACGGGCAGCGCTCGCCGGGGCTCGTCGCCTCGGCCGTGCCGGTCGAGCAGGCGGGGCAGCTCTCGCAGGTCGAGGTCGCCGGCGCGCGCGCGGCGGTCACCGTCCGGTTCGCGCCCCCGGCCGAGCGCTGCGACGCGGTCCGCCTGCTCGCCGGCCCGGCCGACGCGGCGCCCGGCGCGCTCGCCGAGGTCGTCTACGACGCGGCGGCCGTCGCGGCGGGTCAGCCCGTCGAGCTGCCCTGCCCGCCGGGCCGGCCCTGGCGCGTGCGGCTCGAGCCGGTGTTCCAGGGCGCGCCCGACGCGAGCCAGGCCGTCGAGCGCCAGGCGACCGCCTGGGACGACGTCGCGGACGTCGAGGCCGTCCCCGGCCCGGGCACGGTCGAGCTGCGCTGGACGCCGCCCGCGGCCCCGCCGGCCGCCTACCGGCTCACGCGCGCGCCGCGCGGGCGCGAGGAGCAGGCCGAGGAGCTCGCGGTCCCGCCCGGCGCGCGCGGCTTCACGGACGAGGGCGTCCACGCGCGGCGCGCCTACGTCTACGCGCTCTCGACCCGCTGGGGCGCGGGCGAGGCCGCGGCCGAGACGCCGCCGCACCGCCTCGAGGTGGTCGCCTGCGGGCGCCCGCCCGACCTCGAGCGCCCGGCCGTCCGGTGCGCGCCGGGGTCGATCGTGGCCCAGTGGAGCCCGGCGTCCGGCGCCGACCGCACGCTCTGGGAGGGCGTCGCCGTCTACCGGAGCGCCCGCCCGCCCGCCGAGGTGACCGCGGCGCTCGCGGCCCGCCCGGCCTTCGCCGTGTCCGAGGCGCCGGGGCTCGGGCTCGAGCTCGTGGGCGAGCGCAAGGCGAGCCGCGCGCGCGAGACGCTCCCCGTCGACCCGCCGCCCGAGGGCGAGGTCCGCGTCGTCGCGCTGACGAGCGCGAGCGGGGCGCTGCGCCGCGCCCTCGTCGTGACGCCGGTGGTCGGCCTGCCCGCGGACTTCCTGACCCTCTCCGCCGCGCCGGGCGCCGTGCAGCCGACGCTCTCCTGGGCGCTGCCGCCGTGGCTCGGCCAGGGCGCCGTGCGGCTCACGGCGCTCGCGCTCGCGCGCGGGCTCCAGGACGCCGCGCTCGACGGGCTCGCCGCGGCCGAGCTCGAGGAGCTCTCGAGGCCGGTCCGCCACGCGCTCGACCCGGGCGCGACCCGCTTCGTCGACGACGACGCGCTCCCCTACGTGAGCTGGAGCTACGCGCTCGAGGCGACGCTCGACGTGGGCGGGGTCCCGCTCGTCGTCGACGGCCCGCGGCTCGTCGTGCCGCGCTGCCAGGGCGGCACGATCGTCCCGCGCCTCGCCCAGCCGCGCGGGTTCTTCGGCCGCACGAAGCACCAGGTCGAGGTCGGGTTCGAGCTCGAGGGCGGCGGCGCCGCCGCCTGGCCGCCGTTCGAGCTCCGCCGCAGCATGGCGGGCCAGCTCGGCGACAAGGTCGTGTGGACCCACGCGGGCGGCCCGGCGCCGGGCAAGTGGACGGACGAGGACCTGGGCGCGCTCACGGCCGGCGTGACGCTCGTCTACGTGCCGAAGCTGACGCGCCCCCGCGACGGCCTCGGGTTCGCCGTGCGCGACGCCCGGATCACGCTGGCCTGACCTGCGTCCGCGTGAGGGCCGCGCCTGGCTGCCGGACCGGAGGGAGGTCGGCCAGGCGCGGGCCGAGCGCGGAGCGGACCTGACGTGCGCCCGCGGGGGCAGACGACGCTCGAGGCGGGCCGCGCGCCGACGCGTGGCGCGCCCGCCCGGGCGCGGCTACGTTCCGGCAGGGCGGCGCGCGCCGCGGGGGGCTGCATGCGAGCGTTCCTGGCGGCGGCGGTGGCGGTCTCGGCGCTGGGGGCGACGGGCGCGCGGGCGCAGGAGCGGGTGATCGCGCTCGGCGACGGCTGGACCGTCCGCTTCCCCTGCGAGCCCACGAAGGTCCGGGTCGTCGACGAGACGCCCTGGGGCCGCGGCGCGCTCGACGGCTGGAACGGCGCGAGCGAGCACGGCGCGTTCTCCGCGCTCAGCGGCGCGCTCCCGCGCGCGCCCGGGGGCGAGGCCGACGCGGAGGCGGAGCTCCGCCGGCGGGTCGAGCTGCTGCGCCGCCGGCTCGCGCAGGACGGCGAGGTCCGCGTCGTGGAGGCGAGCCGGCAGGACCCGCCGGGCGCCGTCGGGCTCGAGGTCCGCCTGGCGCTCCTGCGCACGGACGGCCGCGCGCTGCGCGTGCACTCGCGCCTCGTGCAGCACGGCGCCCGCTTCCTCCAGGCCATGTACGCGGCCGAGCGCGACGGCTACGCGGGCGAGGTCGCCAAGGCCTTCCTCCACTCGCTCACGCGCGACGACCCGCGCGCGGCCGTCGGCCGCGGGGGCGTCGAGGACAACGGGCGGATCGTCCGCGAGGCCGCGGGCAAGGGCGGCCCCGCGCGCGTCCTGGGCGACGCCGACCTCGCCGAGGCCCAGGCCGCGCTGGCGGCCTACCGCGGCGATCGCTCGAAGGCCGCGTTCGACCGCGCCTTCGCGGCGCTCCGCCGCTGCTACGTGATCGACACGGAGATGGCCCGCCAGCGGGCCTTCTTCACCCGCTACGCCGACGCGGTCACCGCGGCGGTCGAGCGCGACCCCGAGCTCGCGCGGAGCGAGCTCAAGCTCTACCTGAACTACCTCGCCGTGGACCTCCAGGACACCGAGGTCCCCGAGCTCGAGGCGAAGGGGCGCAGGCTCGCGGCGAAGCTCGCGGGGCGGTAGCCGCCGCGCCCGCCGTCCTCAGGCGAGGCGGGCGCGCAGGTCGCGGGCGCTGAGCCCGCACAGCTCCTCGAGCCGCGGGCCGACGTCGTCGGGCGGGCTCGTGACCCCGCGCTCCCAGCGGCCGATCGTCACGCCGGTCACGCCGAGCAGCTTGCCCAGGTCGCCCTGGCTCAGCCCGAGCTGGTCGCGCGTCGAGCGCACGCGGTCGGGGCCGCAGGGGGCGCGCCCGTTCGTCGGGGCCGGCGGCGCGATCGCCGGGGCCGCGGCGACCGCGCCGGGGCCGGACCGCGCGGACCGCGCGC
>JANJTH010000961.1 GCA_024711205.1 Planctomycetota bacterium
GCGCCGCGGCGGACCTGCCCGCCGGCCGGAGGCCCGCTCGGGCCCGGTCGTCGGGACACTCGACGGCCGCCCGCGCGCGCGGCCGCCGCGCCGGAGGCGCCCCGTGAACCTCGCCCTGTGGCCGCGCCGCTGCCCGATCCCGCGCGACCTCGCCGCGGTCACGACCCGGAGCGCCGCCGACCTCGCCGTGACCGACCGCGACCTCGCGCGCCTCGGGACCTCGCGCGCCGGCGTCGAGGCCGTGTGGTCGGCCGCGCTCTCGCTCTACCGCGCCGGGCTGCATCCGGCGCTCGCGCTCTGCATCCGGCGACGCGGCGAGGTCGTGCTCGACCGCGCCGTCGGCCACGCCCGGGGCGGCGGCCCCGACGACCCGCCCGACGGACCGCGCGTGCTCGCGACGCCGGCCACGCCGTTCTGCATCTTCTCGGCGTCCAAGGCGATCACGGCGCTCGTCGTGCACCACCTCGACCAGGTGGGTGCGCTCCACATCGACGACCGCGTCGCCCACTACGTGCCCGAGTTCGCCCGCCACGGCAAGGCCGAGACGACGATCCGCCACGTGCTCTCGCACCGGGCGGGGATCCCCACCGCGGCCATGTCCGACCCCGACGCGCTGCTCGACTGGGACCGCGTCGTCCGCCTCCTGTGCGACGCGCGCCCGGCCAGCACGCCCGGGCGCAAGCTCGCCTACCACGCGATCACGGGCGGGTTCGTGCTCGGCGAGGTCGTGCGCCGCGCGACGGGCCACGACCTGCGGCACTGGCTGCGCGAGGCGTTCACGGGCCCGCTCGGGATCGCGGACGCGCTCGACTACGGCGCGCCGCCCGCCCGGCACGCCGACGTCGCGCGCAACGCGTTCACGGGCCGCCCGCCGGCCTTCCCGCTCTCGCTGATCGTGCAGCGCGCGCTCGGCGTGTCGCTCGCGCAGGCGGTCGAGATCTCGAACGACCCGCGCTGGCTGGGCGCGGTCGTGCCGTCGGGGAACATCGTCGCCACGGCCGACGCGGTCTGCCGGCTCTACGCGGCGCTCCTCGAGCAGGGCCGCCCCGGAGCGGTCCAGGTCACCGACCCGCGCGTGATCGCGCGCGCCTGCACGGAGTCGAGCTACCTCCAGCTCGACTCGACGCTCGGGCTCCCCGTGCGCTACGGCCTCGGCATGGTCCTCGGCGCGCCGGTGCTCAGCCCGTTCGGCCCCGGCACCCCGCGCGCCTTCGGTCACATGGGGTTCATGCACATCATGACGTGGGCCGACCCCGACCGCGCGCTGGCGGCCGCGCTGCTCGATACCGGCAAGCCCTTCGTCGGGCTCCACCTGCGGCACGTGTGGGGCGTGCTGTCGGCGATCTCGCGAGCCTTCCCAACCACGGGCTAACCCCCCCCCCTCTTCCCTTGCCCTTGCCCTTGCCCTTGCCCTCCCTCTTTCCTCTTCCCCTCCTCCTCCTCCTCCTCCTCCTCCCCCCCCCGCCCCCCCCGCCCCCCCCGCGACTTACGCCTCCGCGTGACCATCTCGCCCCTGCGCCGGTATCCGGGTCATGGAGCCCCGCATGACCCGCGCCCACCTGCCCCTCTTCGCCCTCCTGCTCCCCCTCGCCCTCGCCGGCTGCAAGGGCGGGAGCGGGGGCTCGAGCTCCACCGCCGCGCCCTCGAGCGCGGGGGGCGCGCCGACGCCCGCGCCTTCCGGCTCCACGACCCCCGTCTCCTCCAGCACCCCCGCCCCTGCCCCCGCCGCGCCCGCCCCCGCCGCCCCAGGCGCGATCGGGCAGGTGTTCCCGCCCGACAACCCGTGGAACCAGGACGTGTCGGCCCTGCCGGTGCACCCCGACTCCGCGCGGTTCATCGCGTCGATCGGCGCGACGACGAACCTCCACCCGGACTTCGGCACGGTGTGGAACGGCGCGCCGAACGGGATCCCCTTCGTCGTCGTCGACCGGACGCAGCCGCGCGCGCCGATCACGTTCACGGCGTACGGCAACGAGAGCGACCCGGGGCCCTACCCGGTGCCGGCCGCGGCGCCGATCGAGGGCGGACCGAACGGGACGGGCGACCGCCACGTGCTCGTGGTCGACACGGACGCGCGCCGGCTCTACGAGCTGTTCCGCGCCTTCCCCGACGGCAACGGCGGCTGGCGGGCCGACTCCGGCGCCGTGTTCGACCTCGCGGCGAACACCTACAGGCCCGCGGGCTGGACCTCGGCCGACGCGGCGGGCCTGCCGATCTTCCCCGGGCTCGTCCGCTACGACGAGGCCGTCGTCCAGGGCGCGATCCGCCACGCGCTGCGGTTCACGGTCCGGCGCAGCCAGCGGGGCTACGTGCATCCGGCGCGGCACTTCGCCTCGTCGTCGACGGACCCCGCCCTCCCGCCCATGGGGCTGCGGCTGCGGCTCAAGGCGAGCTTCTCGACGGCGGGCTTCCCGCCCGAGGTCGCCGTGATCCTGGACGCGCTCAAGCGCTACGGCATGTTCGTGGCCGACAACGGCTCGGACTGGTACCTGAGCGGCGCGCCCGACCCGCGCTGGAGCGACGCGAACCTGGCGACCCTGCGCCGCGTGCGCGGCGACGACTTCGAGGTCGTGGACACGGGGCCGATCGTCCGATGACGAGGGGCGGGACCCGGTCAGCGTGGGCGTCGTGCCCCGCGACGGCGGGGGCGCGCGCCGCCGCGTTGACGGCGCCGGCGGGCGCGACGACGATCCGCGGCGATGACGGCCCCGCCGCGCGAACCGCCGGTCGGCGACCCGTCGCCCGAGCAGCTCCTGGCGCGCGCCCGGGCGGGCGACCGGGCGGCGTTCGACGCGCTCGTGCGGTCGCTCCACGGGCGCGTGTTCGCCTACGCGCTGCGCGCGCTGGGTGACGAGGCGGCGGCCGTGGACGTGGCGCAGGAGACCTTCGTGCGGGCGTGGCGCTATCGGGCGTCCTTCGACCCCGGGGCCGGGTCGGCCCGGGCCTGGCTGTTCGCGATCGCGGCGAACCGCGTGCGCGAGGCCGGGCGGGCCCGCGGGCGCGCCGCCCTCGACCTCGAGGCCGCCGAGGGCGTGCCCGCGGGCGATCCGGACGCGCTCGAGGCGCTCGCGCGCGGGGCGCTCCGGGCCGAGGTCGCGCGCGCCGTCGCCGCGCTGCCGCAGGAGCAGCGCGAGGTCGTGAGCCTGAAGTACCTCGCGGAGCTCTCGTTCCCGGAGGTGGCCCGCGCGCTCGGCTGCTCGGTCGGCGCCGCGAAGATGCGGGCGCTCCGCGCGCGCGACGCGCTCGCGCGCGCGCTGCGGGCGCTCGTGTCGAGCGGCGAGGGGCCCGCGGCGGGCGCCCCGGGCGCCGACGCCGGGCCCGGGGCGGGTGACGCGTGACGGCCGGCGGCTGCCCGGACGTGGCGGCCCTGCGCCTCGCCGCCGACGGCGAGGACGCGGGCGCGCTGGCCCACGCGCGCGGCTGCGCGCGCTGCGGGCGCCTGCTCCCGGCCG
>JANJTH010000962.1 GCA_024711205.1 Planctomycetota bacterium
CACGCCTCGGGCGGGTCGACGCCTTCCCGCTTGACAGGCGTCGACGCATCGTTTCCATTCTGCGATTCGAAACACGGGCCCCCCGCGGGGGCGACGCAGGGCTCACGGGCCCGTCGGAGGAAGTCATGTCGGTTGCTGAGCTGCTGGACAAGGCCCACGGCCTCCAGGACAACGAGAAGAACGACCTGATCGTCGGCATCGTCGAGAAGATGACCGTCATGGGTCTGACCAACCTGGTCAAGTCGATCGAGACGAAGTTCGACGTCAAGGCCTCGGGCGGCGGCGGCATGATGATGATGCCGGCCATGATGGCGGGCGGCGGCGGGGCCGCGGCCGACGAGCCGGCCGAGAAGACCGAGTTCGACGTCGTCCTCAAGGACGCCGGCCAGAAGAAGATCGCGGTGATCAAGGTCGTCCGCGAGATCACGGGCATGCAGCTCAAGGACGCGAAGGACCTCGTCGACAAGGCGCCGGCCACCGTCAAGGCGAAGATGTCGAAGGACGACGCCGAGAAGGCGAAGGCCCAGCTCGAGGAGCAGGGCGCGGTCATCGAGCTCAAGTAGCTCGGACCTCTCCCCCCGCTGGCCGCGCGCGAGCGCGGCCGGGGCGCGACGTCCGCGCGCGAGCGCGGCGTCGTGGAGGGCGCCACGAGGGGCCGGCCGGCGCAGTCGGCCCCTCGCGATCGCCTCGCCCTCTCCGCGGCCCGACCCCGGCAGGGGTCGCGGCCGCGGGCGCGCGGGACCGACGAGACAACTTCACTCCCCCTGGAGCGGGTCGCGGACGTCGCGAGCTTCGGGGTCGGCGAGACACGAAGGCGGCGAGCGCAGCCGCGAGGTGTCGAGCCGGCCCGGGCTCTCCGGCGGACGCCCCGCTCCCGTCGGTTTCCACCGGCCCGAGGCCGGCGGGGACCGAGCCCGAGACACCCGACACGCAGACACCCGGCCTGGGAACGGCGACGGCGCGGCCGTCGCGCACGGAGGGACGCATGGAGATCAAGCGGTTCGGCAAGGTGACCGAGGTCATGGCGCCGCCCAACCTCATGGAGCTCCAGACGGTGAGCTTCGAGCGGTTCCTCCAGCTCGACGTCCCCCCCGAGGAGCGCGAGGACGTCGGGCTCGAGGGGATCCTGCGCGAGATCTTCCCGATCGAGAGCGAGGACGGCCGCAACCGCCTGGAGTACCTCGGCTACGAGCTGGGCCGCCCGCGCTACTCGTCCGACGAGTGCCGCATGCTGCGGCTCACCTTCGGCATGCCCTTCAAGATCCGCGTCCGCCTGATCCGCGGCGAGGAGGAGCTCGAGGAGACGGTCTACCTGGGCGAGATCCCCCGGATGATCGGCGGCGGCGAGTTCATCGTGAACGGCGCCGAGCGCGCGATCGTCTCGCAGCTCCACCGCTCGCCCGGCGTCGACTTCGACAAGGAGATCCACACCTCGGACCGCGTGCTCCACAAGTGCCGGGTCATCCCGGAGCGCGGGAGCTGGATCGAGCTGATCGTCTCGCGCAAGGACACCCTGACGGTCCGCATCGACCAGTCGGGCAAGTTCCCGGTCACGACCCTCCTGCGCGCGCTCTACGAGCGCTACGACAGCAACGAGGAGATCATCCGCCGCTTCTACCCGACGTCGGTGGTCAAGCTCTCGGCGCGCGACGCGGTCGAGCGGATCAAGAACAAGGTCGTCGTGAGCGACATCGTCGACCCGGAGACGGGCGAGATCACGCTCGAGGGCGGCGGCGAGATCTCCGAGAAGCTGGCCGAGGAGCTGCGCAACCGCCGCGACGAGACCAAGATCGAGTCGATCGAGGTGATCGACGAGGTCAAGGACTGGCTGATCCTCAACACGCTCAAGGAGGACGCGACGCGCTCGCACGTCGAGGCGCTCGTCAAGATCTACCTCCGGCTCCGCCCCGGCAGCCCGGCCCAGCTCGAGCGCGCCAAGGAGCTGATGAACGACAAGTTCAACAACGACGCGAAGTACCGGCTCGGGAAGGTCGGCCGGTTCCGCATCAACCGCAAGTTCGGCCTCGAGCTGCCCATGGAGCAGCAGACGCTCACCGAGGACGACTTCATCGCGGCGATCAAGTACCTGCTCGACCTGCGCGACTCGAGCTCGGGCGCCGAGCTCGACGACATCGACCACCTGGGCAACCGGCGCATCCGCACGGTGGACGAGCTCGCGGCGGAGGAGTTCCGCAAGGGCTTCCTCAAGCTCAAGCGGACGGTCCGCGAGCGCATGCAGATGATCGAGGAGCAGAACCTCACCCCGCGCTCGATCATCAACCCGAAGACGGTCTCGTCGGCGATCGACTACTTCTTCGCCCGCGGCGAGCTCTCGCAGGTCGTCGACCAGACGAACCCGCTCGCGCAGCTCACGCACGAGCGGCGCCTCTCGGCCCTCGGGCCGGGCGGCCTCAACCGCAAGCGCGCCTCGTTCGAGGTGCGTGACGTCCACATCTCGCACTACGGGCGCATCTGCCCGATCGAGACGCCCGAGGGCACGAACATCGGCCTCATCGCGTCGCTCTCGATCTACGCGCGCCTCGACGAGTACGGGTTCCTCGTGACCCCCTACCAGGTGGTCAAGGCGGGCAAGCTCACGGGCGAGATCCAGTGGCTGCGCGCGGACGAGGAGGACCAGATCATCCTCGCGCCCGCCGACACGGCGATCGACCCGAAGTCGAAGAAGATCCTCGGCGAGACGGTCATGGCCCGGGCCGAGGGCGAGTTCGAGCTCGTCGACCCGAAGGACATCGAGTTCATCGACATCTCGCCGCGGCAGCTCGTCGGCGTGTCGGCCTCGCTGATCCCCTTCCTCGAGCACGACGACGCGAACCGCGCGCTCATGGGCGCCAACATGCAGCGGCAGGCCGTGCCGCTCGTGAAGACGGACCCGCCGGCGATCGCGACCGGCATGGAGCGGACCGTCGCCCAGAACAGCGGCATGGTCGTGACCGCGCAGCGCGGCGGCACGGTCACGCGCGCCATGGCGAACCTGATCGAGATCGACAACGACGACGTCTACCACCTGCGGAAGTTCGTCGGCCTCAACGAGCGGACCTGCCAGAACCAGCGCCCGATCGTCCAGGTCGGCCAGAAGGTCAAGAAGGGCGACGTGCTCGCCGACGGCGCGGCGACGCACCAGGCGGAGCTCGCGCTGGGCCGGAACGTGCTCGTCGCGTTCATGACCTTCGACGGGTTCAACTTCGAGGACGCGATCATCGTCTCGGAGGAGCTGCTCCACGAGGACGCGTACACGTCGATCCACATCGACGCGTTCGACATCGAGATCCGCGAGACGAAGCTCGGCAAGGAGGAGTTCACCCGGGACATCCCGAACGTCTCGGAGAAGGCGCTCCGCAACCTGGCCGAGGACGGCGTGATCCGGATCGGCACGCGCGTGGCCCCGGGCGACATCCTCGTGGGCAAGGTCGTGCCGAAGTCGAAGTCGGAGCTCTCCCCCGAGGAGAAGCTCCTCCACGCGATCTTCGGGCGCATGGGCGAGGACGTGAAGAACGACTCGCTCGAGGTGCCCTCGGGCGTGGCCGGGATCGTGATCGCGGCCCAGAAGTTCCGCCGCAAGACGCACATCCCCGAGGAGGAGCGCGTCACGATCAAGCGCCAGATCCGCGAGCTCGAGGAGGAGTTCGACGGCAAGATCAACGAGCAGATCGAGAAGCTCGTGGCGGCCATGCACGAGGTCGCCGGCGGCGACGTGCGGCGCAAGGACACGAACGAGCTGATCGACGGGCAGTTCCTGGCCTCGATTCCGGCGCGCGACCTGCGCGGGCTGCTCAGCTTCAAGGACCTCGAGTTCGACGGGCGCCCGAGCAAGAAGAACTTCCGCACGGTCGTGAACCGTTACTGCGACCGCATCGAGGACCTCGACGCCGAGCGCGAGCGGAAGAAGAACACGCTCCAGCGCGGCGACGAGCTGCCCCACGGCGTGCTCGAGATGGTGAAGGTCTACGTCGCGACGCGCCGCACGCTCTCGGTCGGCGACAAGATGGCCGGGCGCCACGGCAACAAGGGCGTGATCGCCAAGATCATGCCCAAGGAGGACATGCCCTTCCTCGCCGACGGGACCCCGGTGCAGATCCTCCTCAACCCGCTGGGCGTGCCGTCGCGCATGAACGTGGGCCAGATCTACGAGGCCCACCTGGGCTGGGCCGCCAAGGCGCTCGGGTTCCAGGCGGTGACCCCGGTGTTCGACGGCGCGTCCGAGGCGCAGATCCGCAAGATCGCGCTGATCGGCGACGAGTACCGGGACGCCGTGGGCGACCTGTCGGAGGAGGACCCCCGGCGGGAGGCCGAGCGCCAGAAGGCGCTCGCGCGCGTCGACGAGGTCATCGAGCACCGCGACACGATCCCCGAGGAGGTCTGGCGCAACAAGACCTGCAAGATGGTCCTCTACGACGGGCGGACGGGCGAGCCGTTCGACCAGGACGTGACGGTCGGCTACACCTACATGCTCAAGCTGCACCACCTCGTCGACGACAAGGTGCACGCGCGGGCCACCGGCCCCTACTCGCTGATCACGCAGCAGCCGCTCGGCGGCAAGGCGCGCTTCGGCGGGCAGCGGTTCGGCGAGATGGAGGTGTGGGCGCTCGAGGCCTACGGCGCGGCGAGCATCCTCCAGGAGCTCCTGACCGTGAAGTCGGACGACGTGGACGGCCGGACGAAGATCTACGAGTCCATGGTGAAGGGCGAGAACGTCCTCGAGCCCGGGACCCCGGTCTCGTTCGACGTGCTCTGCAACGAGATCCGCGGGCTCGCGATCAACATCGAGCTGAACAAGCGGAACCCGGCGCCGGCGGCCCCCTAGGCCGCCCGCGGCCCCGGCGGCCGCCGCCCGAGCGTCGACTTCCCCTCCAGAACCTAACGAAACGCGCAGCTAGCACAGGACGGAGCACACCATGGTGAACGGCACGAGCTTCCAGGTGGCCGGGTCCCAGTTCGACCCCTTCGCCCGCATGAACGAGGTCTCCAGCGTCACGATCAAGCTGGCCTCCCCCGACGACATCCGCCGCTGGTCCTACGGCGAGGTCAAGAAGCCCGAGACGATCAACTACCGGACCTACCGCTCCGAGAAGGAGGGGCTGTTCTGCGAGCGGATCTTCGGCCCGGAGCGGGACTGGGAGTGCTTCTGCGGGAAGTACAAGGGGATCAAGCACAAGGGGATCAAGTGCGACCGCTGCGGCGTCGAGATCACGCACTCGCGGGTCCGCCGGCGCCGCATGGGCCACATCAACCTGGCCGCCCCGGTCGCGCACATCTGGTTCTTCAAGGCCATGCCGAGCCGGCTCGGCTCGCTGCTCGGCAAGAAGACCTCGTCGCTCGAGCGGGTGATCTACTTCCAGGACTACATCGTCACGGACCCGGGTGACACGCCGCTCCAGGACAAGCAGCTCCTCACCGACGAGGAGTACCGCAAGGCCCGCGAGCAGTACGGCGACGCGTTCGACGCGGGCATGGGCGCCGAGGCGGTCAAGCGCCTGCTCGAGCGGCTCGACATGGACGAGCTGCTCGAGCAGCTCTACGGGGAGCTGCGCGACACGCGGAGCAAGCAGAAGCAGAAGGACATCATCAAGCGGCTCAAGACCGTCAAGGCGCTCAAGGACTCGGGCAACCGGCCCGAGTGGCTCGTCCTCGACGTGATCCCGGTGATCCCGCCCGACCTCCGCCCGCTCGTGCTGCTCGAGAGCGGCAGCTTCGCCACCTCGGACCTCAACGACCTCTACCGGCGGCTCATCAACCGGAACAACCGGCTCAAGAAGCTGCTCGACATGAACGCGCCGGACGTGATCATCCGCAACGAGAAGCGGATGCTCCAGCAGTCGGTCGACGCGCTGTTCGACAACAACCGCTGCCGCCGGCCGGTGCTCGGCTCGAACAACCGCCCGCTCAAGTCGATCACCGACATGATCAAGGGCAAGCAGGGCCGCTTCCGCGAGAACCTCCTCGGCAAGCGCGTCGACTACTCCGCGCGCTCGGTGATCGTCGTCGGGCCGGAGCTCAAGCTCCACCAGTGCGGCCTGCCCAAGAAGATCGCGCTCGAGCTGTTCCAGCCGTTCATCATCCGCCGGCTCAAGGAGCTCGGGCACGCCGACACGATCAAGTCGGCCAAGAAGATGCTCGAGCGCAAGGACGAGGAGGTGTGGGACATCCTCGAGGAGGTGATCTTCGAGCACCCCGTCCTGCTCAACCGCGCGCCGACGCTCCACCGCATGGGCATCCAGGCCTTCGAGCCGATGCTCATCGAGGGCAACGCGATCAAGCTCCACCCGCTCGTGTGCGCCGGCTTCAACGCCGACTTCGACGGCGACCAGATGGCCGTCCACCTGCCGCTCTCGCTCGAGGCGCAGGTCGAGGCCTGCACGCTCATGCTCGCCACGAACAACGTGTTCTCGCCGGCCAACGGCCAGCCGATCATCGTCCCGTCGCAGGACGTCGTGCTCGGGATCTTCTACCTCTCCGAGAGCGTCGACGGCGAGCTGGGCGAGGACCTCCAGAAGGTCTACGGCGACCTGCGCGAGGTGTTCATGGCGTGGGAGGACCGGAAGGTCAAGCTCCACACGCGCGTCAAGGTCCGGCTCCCCGAGGGCACGAAGCTCATGGAGCTGAACGCCGCGGGCGACCGGGAGCTCAAGAAGCTCGAGGCGAACCGGATCGCCCAGACGACGGTCGGGCGCTGCCTCCTGTTCGACATCCTCCCCAAGGGCATGCCGCTCTACAACTACCCGCTCCGCAAGCCGCGCATCAGCGAGATCATCGCCGACTGCCACAAGCTGCTCGGCCGCGATGCGACGCTCCGCCTGCTCGACGACCTCAAGGAGACGGGCTTCCGCTACGCCACGCTCGGCGGGCTCTCGTTCTCGACGTTCGACCTCAAGATGCCGACCTCGAAGGCGGAGATCATCGACCGCACGCAGAAGCAGGTCGACGCGATCCAGAAGCAGTACGAGAAGGGCGTCATCACCGAGCTCGAGCGCTACAACCAGATCATCGACCGCTGGACCGAGGCGACCGAGGCCGTCGGCGAGGCGATGATGGAGGAGCTCAAGAACGACCGGCGCGGGAAGCTCAAGGACGGGTCCGACAAGCGCTACCTGAACCCCATCTACATGATGACGGGGTCGGGCGCGCGCGGCTCGGCGCAGCAGGTCCGGCAGCTCGCGGGCATGCGCGGGCTCATGGCCAAGCCGTCGGGCAAGATCATCGAGACGCCGATCAAGGCGAACTTCCGCGAGGGGCTGCACGTCCTCGAGTACTTCTCGTCGACGCACGGCGCGCGCAAGGGCCTGGCCGACACCGCGCTCAAGACGGCCGACTCGGGCTACCTGACGCGCAAGCTCGCGGACGTGGCCCAGAACGTCGTCGTCAACGAGCGCGACTGTGGCACGATCCGCGGGATCACGAAGGGCCCCGTGATGAACGGGGACCGGATCATCGTGCGGCTCTGGCAGCAGATCGTCGGGCGCGTGGCCTGCGACTCGATCGCGGACCTCGTGTCGGGCGATCAGGTGATCGCGCAGGGCGAGTTCATCACCGAGGACAAGGCCAAGCGGATCGAGGACATCGTCGGCAAGAAGGGCAAGATCCGGGTCCGCTCGGGGCTGACCTGCGAGGCGCCCATGGGCGTGTGCGTGCTCTGCTACGGCTTCGACCTCTCGACGGGCCGGCCCGTCGAGGAGGGCATGGCCGTGGGGATCATCGGCGCGCAGTCGATCGGCGAGCCGGGCACCCAGCTCACGATGCGCACGTTCCACATCGGCGGCGTCGCGACCGCGCGGCGCGAGGACCCCGAGATCCGCTGCCAGAACCTCGGCTTCGTCTCGTACGAGCGGCTCAACGTGACCCAGGTCGACAAGAACCTGGTCGAGATCGAGGGCAAGGGCAAGCTCCACGTCCTCGACAAGAAGGGCCGCACGCTCGAGACCTACGACGTCCCGCTCGGCGCGCTCGTGCGCGTGAAGGACGGCGAGGAGCTCAAGCAGAAGGGCAAGAAGATGCCCATCCTGTTCGAGTGGGACCCGCACATGGAGCCGATCCTCGCGCTCAAGGGCGGGATCGCGGCCTACGAGGGCATCATCGAGGGCGTCACCTTCAAGAAGGAGACGGACCGCGCGACCGGCTACGAGCGCAAGACGATCATCGAGCACAAGGGCGACCACCATCCGATGGTGCTCGTGCTCGACCCGGCCACGAAGTCGACGATCTCGAGCTACCCGATCCCCGAGCGGGCGCACATCGAGGTCTCGGAGGGCCAGGAGATCGTCCCGGGCACGCTCCTCGCGAAGACCCCGCGCGAGATGGGCGGGACCCAGGACATCACGGGCGGCCTCCCGCGCGTGACGGAGATCTTCGAGGTCCGCAAGCCGAAGCAGACCGCGGTCGTGGCCGAGATCGACGGCACGGTGGAGATCGGGCCGAAGAAGCGCGGCAAGGGCACGATCATCGTCCGCAGCGAGTCGGGCGAGGAGCGCGAGCACATCTACCAGCACGGCCGCCATCTGCGCGTGCACACGGGCGACCGGGTGCGCGCGGGCGACCCGCTCACGAAGGGCGCGTTCGTCCCGCACGACATCCTGAAGATCCTCGGGGCGGAGGCGCTCCAGCAGTACCTCCTCAACGAGGTCCAGGGCGTCTACCGCTCGCAGAACGTGACGATCAACGACAAGCACATCGAGATCATCATCATGCAGATGCTCCGGAAGGTGCAGGTCGTCGACCCGGGCGACACGGACTTCCTGCCGGGCCAGGTCGTCGACAAGATGCACTTCCGCGCCAACAACGAGACGGTGAAGAAGCGCGGCGGCAAGCCGGCCACGGTCGACCCGCTCCTGCTGGGGATCACGAAGGCGTCGCTGTTCTCCGACTCGTTCATCTCGGCCGCCTCCTTCCAGGAGACGACCAAGGTGCTCACCGAGGCGGCGCTCGCGGGCAAGACCGACGGGCTGCTCGGCCTCAAGGAGAACGTGATCCTGGGCCACCTGATCCCGGCCGGGACGGGGCACCGGGCCTACAACGAGAAGGTCGTCGAGAAGCTCGTCTCCGAGGAGGAGCTCGCCATGGTCGAGGCCCGCGAGGCCGAGGCCGCGGCGGCGGCCGAGGCGACCGCGCCCCAGGACGCGGCGACGGCCACGCTCCAGGCGCTCGCGGCGATCGGGCCGATCCCCGACGACGACGACGACTGAGCCCCTTCGCGGGGTCTGGACCCGAGGGGCTGCGCCCCTCGGGCCCAATCCCCGCGAAAGGGATGGGGGACGTCGACGGGCGGGATGGCGGCCGAGGTCGCGCGGCCCCCGGCCCGCTTCGGAGCGCTTAGCCCGTCCGACGGCGAGGCGGGGGCCACGGAGGGGCCGCGCTGCGACGTGGTCGGTGGCCGCGGGAACGGGAACGGGAACGGGAACGGGAACGGGAAGAGGTGACCTGGGATCCCCGGCGCCTCGTCCGGCCCGCGCCCCCCGGAGGGCGGCATGAGCCACGAGCGGATCGTCATCCTCGACCTGGGGTCGCAGTACACGCAGCTCATCGCGCGGCGGATCCGCGAGCTCGGCGTCTACTCGGAGATCCTCCGCTTCGACACGCCGGCGGCGCGGCTGCGCGAGCTGGCGCCCAAGGGGCTCGTGCTCTCGGGCGGCCCGGCGTCGGTCTACGAGCACGGCGCGCCGCGCGTCGACCCGGGCGTGTTCGACCTGGGCGTCCCCGTGCTGGGGATCTGCTACGGGCTCCAGCTCATGGTCGAGGCGACCGGGGGCAAGGTCACGGCGGCGGTCGCGCGCGAGTACGGGCGCACGGCCTGCCGCGTCGACCCGACGAGCCCGCTCTTCGCGGCCGTGCCGCAGGACACGACCGTGTGGATGTCCCACGGCGACGTCGTGCAGGCGGTCGACGGGCGGTTCCGCGCGATCGCGAGCACGTCGACCACGCCGTTCGCGGCGGTGGTGCACGCCGAGCGGCCGCTCTACGGCGTGCAGTTCCACCCGGAGGTCGTCCACTCGACGCACGGGCGGCAGCTCCTGGCCGGCTTCGTGCGGGGGGTGTGCGGCTGCACGAGCGACTGGGTCATGTCCTCGTTCGTGGACGAGGCCGTGGCCGCGATCCGCGCGCGGGTCGGCGAGCGGGGCGTCGTCGTGTGCGGGCTCTCGGGCGGCGTCGACTCGGCCGTCGTCGCGCTCCTGCTCGACCGGGCGATCGGGCCGCGCCTGCGCTGCATCTTCGTCGACAACGGGCTCCTGCGGCTCGGCGAGGCCCAGGAGGTCGAGGCGGCGTTCCGGCCGCGGCTCGGCGACCGGCTCCAGGTGATCCACGCGGGTGAGCGGTTCCTGGCGCGGCTCGCAGGCGTGACCGACCCCGAGGTCAAGCGCAAGCGGATCGGGCACGAGTTCGTCGCCGTGTTCAAGGACGCCGCCGCCGGCGTCGCCGACGCGCACTTCCTCGCGCAGGGCACGCTCTACCCCGACGTGATCGAGTCGGTCTCGGCGACCGGCGGCCCGTCCGTCACGATCAAGACGCACCACAACGTGGGCGGGCTCCCGGCCGAGCTCGGGTTCGAGCTCGTGGAGCCGCTCCGGCAGCTCTTCAAGGACGAGGTCCGCCGCCTCGGCGAGGAGCTCGGGCTCGAGCCGCACCTGATCTGGCGCCAGCCCTTCCCCGGCCCGGGGCTCGCGGTGCGCGTGCTCGGCGAGGTGACGCCCGCCCGGCTCGAGCTCGTGCGGCGCGCGGACGCGATCGTGCGCGAGGAGCTGGCGCAGGACCCGATCCACCCCACGATCTGGCAGGGCTTCGCGGTGCTGCTCCCGATCCAGTCGGTCGGCGTCATGGGCGACGCGCGGACCTACGAGAGCACCTGCGTGCTGCGCGTCGTCGAGAGCCAGGACGGCATGACCGCCGACTGGGTGCGCGTCCCCCACGAGACGCTGGCCCGGATCTCGACCCGGATCACGAACGAGGTGCGGGGGATCAACCGGGTCGTGCTCGACATCACGAGCAAGCCGCCCGGCACGATCGAGTGGGAGTAGCCAAGCGGAGCTCTTCCCCGCCGTCCCCGACCCCCTCCTGTCTCTTCCTCCTCCCTTGCCCTTGCCCTTGCCCTTGCCCTTGCCCTTTGCCCCGCGTCCCTCGCGCCCGCATCCCGCGGCGCTCTTCCCCCCCTGCGGGTAACCCCCTCCCCGGGCCGAAGGACTCCTGGACGCCCCTGCTCTCCGGGCGCCGAGGAGACCCCATGTCCGAGCGCCGGCTCGACCCGCGGACCGACCCGACCTACTCGCTCCGGAACCTGCTGCGGGTCCGGGCGGCGCGCCACGACCTCGCGCTCGTCGTCGTGAGCACCGCGGACGGCTTCGTCATGGCGTCGTCGCACGACGGCGCGCCCGAGTCGACGGGGCGGCGCGCGGCCGAGCGGGCGGCCGCCCACGCGAGCGACGCCGCGCGCAAGGAGCCCCGCGTCGAGACCCGCTGGACCGACAGCGCCCCCTGGCAGCGCCTCCACGCCCGCCGCGTCGACGCGGCTGGTCGGGCCGTGCTCGTGTCGGTCGTCGGCGCGCCGAACCCGACGGGCGGCGTCGCCGATCCCGTCGACGACCTCGCGGCCCGCGTCGCCTCGATCCTGAGCGAGCGGGTCTGTCAGGCCGCCTGACCCGAGCCGGGCCCCGGCGGTCCGGACGTCAGGGCCCGGCGCCGGGCCCAGGTGCCGCGTCGAGGCGCCAGGTCCGGGTTTCAGGTCGCCCCAGGGCCTCGGCCGCGCGCCTCGACGAGGCGCAGCTCGAGGTCGTCGAGGACGCCGTGGAGACCTTGGCGCCCCTCGTTCGCCGGCACCCCGGCCCGGAGGCGCCTCAGCTCGGCCTCGAGCTCGTCCGCGAGCTCGCGCTCCTCGGGGTGGAGCTCGAGCAGGGTCAGCTTCGCGCGCGCCGCGTCGAGCGCGATCCGGAGGGCCTCGCGCTCCCGTTCGCCCGCGGTCGCCGCGAGCGCCGCGTCGATCCGGTCGTCAGGGCTCACGTCGCGCGGCCCCGCGCCCGCGCTGCCCGGGACCCTCACCGGCCCCGAGTCGAGGCCGATCGTCTTCTTCCCGCCGGCGTCGTCGCCGGCCGGGGCGTCGCCGGTCGTCTTCGTGGCCGGGGCGTCGCCGGTCGTCTTCGTGGCCGGGGCGTCGCCGGTCGTCTTCGCGGCCGGGGCGTCGCCGGTCGTCTTCGCGGCCGGGGCGTCGCCGGTCGTCTTCGCGGCCGGAGCGTCGCCGGTCGTCCTGGCAGGGTCTCCTGCGCTGGCCCTGCCGATCGTGCCCGCTCCGCCCGCGTCGACCGCGCCGGCGTCCCCGGGCCTCGCGGCCCGTCCCGACGCGGCGCGCGCGGCGACCGCCTCGCGCGCGAGGCGGGCCCGCTCCTCGTCCTCACGCGGGATCCCGAGCGCGCCCTCGATCCCCGAGAGCAGGCGGTCGAGCCCGCGCCGGAGCGGGGCCTGCGCGGCCTGCGCGGCCTGCGCCAGGCCCGACAGCGTCGCGGCGGGGCCCGGCGCCGGGCCCGCCTCCGGGGTCGCGTAGGCCCAGGCCCCGAGCGCCTCGAGCGCGGCGAGCGCGATACGGAGGGCCGCGCGCACCCCTTAGCCCGCGGGCGCCGCCAGCGCCGCGGCGATACCGGCGGCACGGCGCACCGCGCGCGGCCCCCCCCCCCCGCTGCCCCGGACCCACACCGGCCCCCAGTCGCGGCCCCGCCTC